>DXGA01000022.1 GCA_019114165.1 Candidatus Flavonifractor merdipullorum
GTCTGTTCCCGTATATCCAAGAGGTTGGAAAACGGGTGCGAAAAGCGGAAATTTCCACGCTTATAGAAATCTATGCTATAATGGGAAGCAGAACGAAAGGGGACGCGGATATGAATATCAAATTGACGATCCCAGAGAGGCTCAAAGATTTGCGGACAGAGCGCGGTTTTACGCTGGAGCAGCTGTCCGAGGCCACAGGCATTTCCCGTGCCGCCCTCGGCAAATATGAGGCAGACGATTTTAAGGACATTAGTCCGTTCAGCATCGCGGCGCTGGCAAAGTTCTATGGTGTGTCCGCCGATTACCTGATGGGTTTGACGGAAACAAAAAATCACCCAAACATAGAGCTGGAGGCCCTGCATTTGGGTGACGGTGCGATTGAGGTATTGAAGGATGGACAGTTTAACCACCGGCTGCTGTCGGAGCTGATCTGCCACAAAGATTTTCAGCGTTTGATGCTGGATGCGGAAATCTATGTTGACCGCATTGCAGATATGCGGATCAACGACATGAACGCTGTGCTGGAAACCGTGCGTCAAATGGTGCTGGCAAAGCGAGAGGATAGTGCGAACGATCTCTATCTGCGCACACTGGAATTGGCGCAGGTGTCTGAGGAAGAATACTTCGGTCATGTGGTTGCAGATGACCTGACAGGGATACTCCGCGATATTCGTGAGTCACACAAAACCGACAGCACGACAGCGGACGAGCCGTCCGCCGCTGCACAAGCCCAGCAGCAGTTGCAGACCGCCATGAATTTCGAGGGCAGCAGCGACGAAAAGAAGGCGAGGGCCTTTCTGGTGACCTTCGGCATTGACTATGATGCGATCACTAAAGAGCAGTTCGTTAATCTGATTGAGGTGCTGCGGCTGTCGAAACATATGAAAAGTTCCGTAAACCAGCGAGGCAAAAGCAATATGACACACGGAAAAGGCAAACGGAAACGTAAATAGGCAAGAAAATACGCCGTATCCAGCAAAATCTGCTGGATACAGCGTATTTCTTCGTTGCCCAATCCTGCCTGACAGATGCCATAATCATAATTCTTTCAAATCACTTTCTTATGAGCACCTGTCCCACCATGGGGGACATTTTGTAGTAAGTCCAGAGGAGATCATGGTCCTCCTGCCCGCCGCCCAGGGCGGCGTAGACCATCATAATGGCCATATAGCCTACAAGCAGGAGGAAAACAGAGGCGAAATTCCGCCATAAAAAGCGCATGGTACGCAGCATATCCCTCACCTCAAATCTGTTCCGCGCCGTGGCCGCACAGGGCCACAAAAATCTGCTGGAGCCCCAGAGGGGAGAGGTCTACGTCGGCATCGGGCGCGGGGACACCCCGGATGACCGCCTCCTTCCGCCGGCCGATGGTGCGGGCAGAGAGAACGGTTACCCCCTGACAGGCCCGGTCCACCTCCTCCGCCCGGCCGGATACGGCGTGGAACTGCTCCAGCAGCTCCTCCACCGGGCCGCATTCCACGATCTTTCCCTCATCCAGAAACAAGACCTCTTCGAACACCGACGCGGCCTCTTCTATGATGTGGGTGGAGATCACAAAGGTACGTTCCGTGTGTGCAAAATCGTCCAGCAGCAGGCGGTAAAACTGCTCCCGGGCCACCACGTCCAGACCTGCCGCCGGTTCGTCCAATATGGTGAGGGGGGCCCGGCTGGCCAGGGCAATGAGAATGGTCACCATAGACCGCTGCCCCTGGGAGAGGGCATAAATTTTACTCTTTTTCTCCAGATGAAAGAGCTCCAGCAGCCGGGCGGCATACTCTTTGTCCCAGTTGGGATAGAACAGGGAGGCCGCGTCCAGATAGTGCTGGATCTTCAGGTTGTTGCGGCTCCCCATCAGGGTGGTGGGCAGCTCCCGTGAAAAGCAGATGTGCTCCAGAGCCGCCTGATTTTCCCATACCGGCGCCCCGTCATAGGTGACGCTGCCCTTCTGAAAGGGATTTTGTCCCGTCAGACAGCCCAGCAGAGTGGTTTTGCCCGCGCCGTTGCGTCCCACCAGGCCGTAGATCTTTCCGGGTTGGAGGGTGAGGGACAGGTTTTCCAGTACTGCTTTCCTGCCGTAGGACTTGCACAGGCCGTCCGCCTGCAAAATACCCTGTTTCATAACGGTTCTCCTTCCTCCATGGCGGATGCCACCATGGCCATCAGCGTTTCCCGCTCCAGTCCCAGCGACCGGCCTTCCCGGACCATGGGGCGGATATAACGGTCTAAAAAGGCGGCCTTTCGTTTTTCCAAAATACGCTCCGCCGCCCCCGGGGCCACAAACATCCCCAGTCCCCGGCGCTTATAGAGCACCCCGTCGGCGGCCAGCAGGTTCAGCCCCTTTCCCGCCGTGGCCGGATTGATGCGGTAGAGCCGGGCCAGCTCGTTGGTGGAGGGCACCTGCTCCTCCTCCTGATAGACGCCCCGCAGGATGTCGTGCTCCAGCATGGCGGCGATCTGCTGATAGATCAGGGGGCCTTCCCCCAGAGGAGTGTGCATACCGCTCCCTCCTTTCTAATGTTCATTGGTTCATTACTTGTGTAATGAACTATATCACATAAAGCCGCCCCTGTCAACCGGGGCGATTTGTCAGGGGCGGCATTGCATTTTTGACGGAAAATCGGTATACTAAAAGGGATATTGCAGGCGGAAAAGTTCCGCCGTTACGGAGGTGCCAAAAAGAGTATGGCTAAAATTCAGATGACCACTCCTCTGGTGGAGATGGACGGCGACGAGATGACCCGCATTTTGTGGCAGGACATCAAGGACGTTCTTCTCACCCCTTATATTGACCTGAAGACAGAGTATTACGACCTGGGTCTTCCCGAACGTGACAAGACCGGCGACCAGATCACCGTGGACGCCGCCGAGGCCACCAAAAAGTACGGCGTGGCCGTCAAGTGCGCCACCATCACGCCCAATGCCCAGCGGATGGAGGAGTACAAGCTCCATCAGATGTGGAAGTCCCCCAACGGCACCATCCGTGCCATCCTGGACGGCACCGTCTTCCGCGCGCCCATTATGGTCAAGGGCATTTCTCCCGTGGTGAAAAACTGGAAAAAGCCCATTACCATTGCCCGTCACGCCTACGGCGACGTGTACAAGGCCACCGAGTACCGCGTCCCCACCACCGGCAAGGCCGAGCTGGTCTTCACCGATGAGGGCGGTACAGAGACCTTCCGTCAGACCATCTATGACTTTGAGTGCCCCGGCGTGCTCCAGGGCCAGTACAACAAGGACACTTCCATCCGGTCCTTTGCCCGCGCCTGTTTCCAGTACGCGGTGGACACCAGGCAGGACCTGTGGTTTGCCACCAAGGACACCATTTCCAAGAAGTACGACCACACCTTCAAGGACGTGTTCCAGGAGGTCTTTGACGCCGAGTACAAGGCCAAGTTTGACGAGCTGGGCATCGAGTATTTCTACACCCTCATTGATGACGCTGTGGCCCGCGTGATCCGCTCTGAGGGCGGCTATATCTGGGCCTGCAAGAACTATGACGGCGACGTGATGAGCGACATGGTCTCCACCGCCTTCGGTTCTCTGGCCATGATGACCTCCGTGCTGGTCTCTCCCGACGGCAAGTACGAGTACGAGGCCGCCCACGGCACCGTCACCCGCCACTACTACAAGTACCTGAAGGGCGAGAAGACTTCCACCAACCCCATGGCCACCATCTTCGCCTGGACCGGCGCCCTCCGCAAGCGGGGCGAGCTGGACAGTCTGCCCCAGCTGGTGGACTTTGCCGACAAGCTGGAACGCGCCTGTATCGCCACCATCGAAAGCGGCACCATGACCGGCGACCTGGCCGGTCTGTGGGAAGGGGAGACCCCCGCCAAGGCGGTGGACAGCCACGCCTTCCTGGAGGCCATCCGGGCGGAACTGGATAAGAACCTGGCTCAGTAATCTCTGGCAGAAAACCGGCTGCACCCCATTTGTTGAACAACAAGTGGGGTGCTTTATTATGCCAAAGTGGAAAACGGTAATCCTTACAGGCAAAAAAAGACCGCCGCAGAATCTTTCAATTCTGCGGCGGTCTTTTTCGATTGGAGCTGCTAGCCAGATTTGAACTGGCGACCTCATCCTTACCAAGCGGCTTTGGAACTTTTTTCTAACTATTTTTCGTACTTTATAGCGATATACACTCCGATCTGCTTGCTTTCCGCCACTTTTTGAGCATCCTGTTTCCGTATACTCCACATCGCGCTGTGGCTGAAAATGTGGTCAAAAGCGCCTCCCCTCTTTTGCCGGCGGCACGTCCGCC
>DXGA01000023.1 GCA_019114165.1 Candidatus Flavonifractor merdipullorum
CACCCAACCGGACTGCCGGCGGGACAACGTGGACCTTGTTCTCCTGAGAGCTGGTTTAGAAATACAGGCCGTTGTTCTCCAGCTCGTCAATCAGGTCGCCCAGAATGTCCACCCCACCCGATGCTGCGCATCGTGCGGGGACCCCGTTTTTTTATCTGCTCGGGCGAACTGAATTCGCCCGGCATCAAGGTTTTTGCTGCGCAAAAACGCTTGGGACGCCGGACTGCCGGCGGGACAACGTGGACCTTGTTCTCCTGAGAGCTGGTTTAGAAATACAGGCCGTTGTTCTCCAGCTCGTCGATCAGGTCGCCTAAAATATCCACGTTGTAGGGGGTGATGATGTAGGTGGACAGGGCGACTTTCTTCACCTTGCCGTCATTGGCGTAGGCGGCGCCGGACAGAAAGTCCAGGATGCGACGGGCCACGTCCTTCTGGGTGGACTCCAGATTGAGGACCACGGTGCGCTTTTCCCGCAGGTGGTCGGCGATCTCGGCGGAGTTTTCAAACCGGTCGGGCTTGACCAGCACCACCTGGAGCTGGGTGGTGGTGTGGATGTTGAGCACTTTGTTGCCCCGGCGGTCGGGGTCGACGGTATAGGGAACAGGGTCGTTCTTTTTGGGCGCGGACTTGCGCTCGCTGTAATCGCTTCTGGAAGAACGGCGGTCGCTGTAATCGGAGCGGCCTTCTTCTTCGTATTCGTCTTCAAACTCAGGCTCTTCTTCGTCCTCATAAGGGCGGGCCAGGCGTTTGATCTCGTCAAGCAGTCCCATTTCTGGTTTCCTCCTGTCAGAACTCCGGCGGCAGGCCGGATGGATTTTGGGGTCAAAGGAATCAGGGATGGAGGGGCGGTCTGGGACCAAAGAGGGCGGTACCCACCCGCACCAAGGTCGCTCCGGCGCGCACCGCGTCGGGATAATCGCCGCTCATCCCCATGGACAGGCAATCAATAACAGTTTTATTATCGTCCAGTTTTTCCTTTATGTCAACAAAAAGCTGATACATGGCGGCAAAATAAGGCTGATTTTCCCCTGTCACATGGGCAACGGGCGGAATGGCCATCAATCCCCGGAGACGCACATGGGGCAGCGCCGCGGCTTTGCGGGCCAGCTCCTCCACCTGGTCGGGGCGGACGCCGCTCTTGCTCTCCTCGCCGCCCACGTTGACCTCCAGCAAAATATCCTGCACCACGCTTATCTTCTCGGCCTGCTTCTCAATGGCCATCAAAAGATGTTCGGAGCCCACCGACTCGATGAGGGACGCCCGTCCCACCACGAATTTCACTTTATTGGTCTGAAGGTGTCCGATAAAGTGGAGGGCCGCGCCCTCATAGGCGTTATCGGCCAGATGTGCGGTCATTTCCTGCACCCGGTTCTCGCCGCAGACGGTGATACCGGCGGCAATGGCCTGCCGGATGGTGTCGGACGTCTGCACCTTGGTGGCGGCTACCAACGTGATCTCCGCCGGATCGCGGCCCACTTCTCTGGCCGCCTGTGCAATGTTGTCCCGTACCGCCTGAATCTTCTCCGCAAGCGACATACAGCTTCCCCCTATCTCTTATCTTTTATCTCTTATCTCTTATCTCACTCTATGACCATGCCGTCGTAGATTTCGGCGGAGGCCAGAATGATCTGATCGCCGGAGCGAAGGGCCTTTTTGCCGTCGGTGCTGCTGGCCACCACGCAGTATCCCTCGTCCTGGTAGAGGATGTCCACCGGCTTGAACTCCGACTGGGTGCCCACCAGGGCATAGACGCCGGTGACGTTCTGGGTAGTGGTTTGGCCGGTCTCCTCGTCTTTGACCTCCGTGGGCAGCACGCGGATGGCCTTGGCCGGCACCCGGATACCGCTCACGCTGCCCGACATCAATTCCACCGTCTGGCGGCGGAGAAGGGTGGTGTCGGAGAGGAAGCGGGTGCTGGAGAGCACCACCACCACCTGGCCGTTCTGCACATCGCTGATCCGGTCCACTTTCATGTCCACCTCACCGGCCCAGTCCCGGGAAAAGCGAACGGTAATGGTCTGCCCCGCATAGAGGGGCTCGGCCTGTTCCTCGGTCAGGCTGCACACAAAGTACCAGGTATCGTCGGTAATGAGCTTGCCCACCGCGCCGGCGGCAGGGGCGGGCTGCTGGGCTTCCAGATTGTCCAGCTGCTGGGGCGTGAGGGTGGAAAGCATTTCAGGGGTGATCAAACTCTCCCAGCCGTCCACCATGCCGGAAAAAATGCCCGACTGACTGACGGTGATGCGGGTGGTATCCTGGGCCGCCTGGCTCTGGAGAGCGGAAAGCTGGGCCTGGGCGCTGTCCAGACGGGTCTGGAGGGCTTCCACGCCGCCGCTGTCCTCATCGTAGGCGTCGGCGCGCTGATAGATCAGGCCCTTGAGGGCCAGGGTCTCATCCTCCAGCCGGGTGAAATCGCCGCTGGAAGCGGAGACTTTCAGGGCGGTGATGGCGTCGATGATCTGGCGGCTGAGCTGGGCGTTATCGCTGACGGTACCGGTGGCGCTCATGGCGTACTGGAGCTGAGTGATCTCCTGTTCCAGGGCGGCGATCTGGGCGGAGCGGGAAGCGGCGTCCCCGCTTTGATAGAGCACCGCCACAGCCGCCCCTTTGGCCACTTTCTCTCCCTCGGCGTAGAGAAGTTCTGCCGACGCGCCGTTGCCGGCGATCACCTGTTCTTCCCGGACCAGAAGGCCGGTGGCCTCCTGGGTGGTGTCCACGGTGACGGCGTAGCACTGCACCAGGGTATAGGGGTTGGTGAGACCCTGCACCACGGTGGCGATCAGATAGATGAGGAGCGCCGCCAGCAGGGCCAGCATAATAATGCGGTTGATGGCTTTTCCTTGTTTCATGGGGACCTCCGGTCGGGGAGAACGTCACCCGGACGCGGTCAGCGCTCCCCGTCGTTCTCCGCTCTGCGCCGGACGGCGGGACCGTCCGGATGTACATCCACCGGGTGCTCGGGGGTGATGGTGGAAATGGCGTGTTTATAGATGACCTGCTGCTTGCCGTCGGTGGTGACGATGACCACAAAGGCGTCAAATCCCGTGATCTGACCCCGGATCTGGTAGCCGTTCATGAGGAAAACGGTCACATTGGCGCGGGTCTGACGGGCACGGAACAAAAACAGGTCTTGCAGGTTGTTGATCTTGGGCATAATGGAAACACTCCTTTTTCTTTCTCCGGCGCCAAAGCTCCGGTTGTGTCTCCATAATAGCCATTTTGTTCCATATTTGACGTCGTATCCTGTCGCCCGTCCCACTTTTTCCGTCAGCAGCGCTTGAATTGGTGTTCCAGCTGCCGCTTCTCCAGCTCGATGGCCACCGGGCGGCCGTGGGGGCAGTAGCGCACCTGTCCGCTCATGACGGCCTGGGCCACCCGCATCAGTTCGGCGGGGCTGTTTTTCTGTCCGCCCTTGATGGCCGCTTTACAGGCCATGGTATGCATCAGGGCGTCCCGGGCACTGTCCGGGTCGGTCCGTCCGGCGGTGCGCAGCTGCTCGGCCAGCTCGGACAGGGTGGGGGAAATGTCGCCGCTGTCCAGATAGTCGGGACAGGCCCGGACCAGCAGCGCTCCGCCGCCGAAGTCCTCCAGCCGGAAGCCGAAGCGTTCCAGGTCGGCCAGATGCTCCAGCAGGGCCGCGCCCTCCTCCGCCGGCGGCTCAAAGACCACCGGGGTGAGAAGCTCCTGCACCATGGGGGTATAGCCCTGGGCCTTCAGGCGGTCGAAGTTCATCCGCTCGTGGGCGGCGTGCTTGTCGATGAGCAGCAGCTTGTCCCCCTGCTCCACCATCACATAGGTCTGGAAGGCCTCGCCCACCAGACGCCAGGGCTGTTCCTCCGGCTCCGGTTTTGGGGCGGTCTCCGCCGCCGGCGGCGCCACGTTTGGAGGCGCCGGTCTGGGTTCCGGCTTGGGCGTGGGTTTGGCCTCCGGTTCACTGCGAGGCGACGCCTTGGGCGGTTGGGTGCGCACCGGCTCTATCCCAGGGGACGGGGTCCGTTTCTCCGGCACAGCGGGAGCAGGCGAGACCTTGGCGGTCACTTGAGGGACCGTCTTGGGGACGCTGGGCGTCTTCATGGCGGGGCGCAGGCTGTCCCGCAGCACGCCGCCGGCGCCCCCCATCAGATTCCGGTATTCCTGGGCCGTCATGTGGGTCTGTCCGGCGGCAGACAGGCGGGTCTGGTTTGGTGTGACGGTGTCTTTGGGGGCGGGCTTGGAGAGGACTGCCGCCGGGCGCTGGGTGTCGCCCTCCAGGGCGGAGCGGACCGCGTAATAGACCGTCTCAAAGACCCGGCGGTCATTGGTGAATTTCACTTCCTGCTTGGTGGGATGGACGTTCACGTCCACCGAGCCGGGCCGGATGGTGAGATGGAGGACACAGCCGGGGAATTTGCCCACCATCTTCTGGTTGGCGTAGGCCTCCTCCAGCGCCGCCATCATGGTGCGGCTTTTGATATAGCGGCCGTTGACGAAAAAGTGCTGATACCCTCGGGTACCCCGGCAGCAGGTGGGGCGGGAAACAAATCCCGCCACGCTCATCTCCTCGCCGGAGCCCTTCACAGGCATCATGCCCAGGGCCATTTCACGGCCCAGCACCGCATAGAGGGCGCTTTGCAGCTGTCCGTCCCCGGGGGTGAGCAGCTCCTGCTTGCCGTCCCGGATGAATTTCACGCTTACCTCCGGATGGGAGAGGGCCTGCCGCTGCACCGCCGCAAAGACAGCCGCCCCTTCGGCGCTGTCCTTCTTCATAAACTTCAGCCGGGCGGGCGTATTATAGAAGAGATCCCGCACCACCATGGTGGTCCCTCTGGGACATCCGGCCTCCTCCATATGGATGGGGACCCCGCCCTCCAGCTCCAGCGAAACGCCCACCGGCTCCTCCTCCGTGCGGGAGAGAAGGTCCACCCGGGACACCGCCGCAATGGCGGCCAGAGCCTCGCCCCGGAACCCCAGGGTGCCGATGGCCTCCAGATCGTACTCGGTGCGGATCTTGCTGGTGGCGTGGCGGAGGAAGGCGGTCTCCGCCTCTCCGGCGGCAATGCCGCAGCCGTTGTCCGTCACCCGGATGAGGGCCATGCCGCCGTGCTGGATCTCCACCGTCACGGTATCCGCCCCGGCGTCGATGGCGTTCTCCATCAGTTCCTTCACCACCGAGGCGGGACGTTCCACCACCTCGCCGGCGGCAATGAGATCGGCCACATGGGCCTCCAGTTGTTGGATATGCGGCACAGCAATCACCTACTTTCGGAGATAAGAGATAAGAAGATAAGAGATAAAAGATAGGGGAGCGCTCTATGGTTTGGCGATCTGTCCGTAAAAGATACGCCCCGCCCTCCTGCCCGTTACACCGCCAGAGACGTATAGAGCATAACGCCGTTGATGGCCATGTGGAGGAAGATGGCGCTCCAGATGGACTCGCTGCGCTCATAGCACCAGCAGAGCGCCAGAGACATGGGCAGATATTGGATGGCCAGCAGCAGATACCACCAGTCAATGACGCCGTAGGCATAGACGAACTGCCACACGCAGTAGACGGCATAGACCGGCACGGCCAGCACATAGGCAAAGACGCGGCTGTACCGCCGGGCATTGCCGAAGAGCATCCCCCGGAACAGCACCTCTTCCACCATGGGCATCAGCACCACCAGAATCACCACCGTAGCGGCGGGGGAGAGGGCGAACTGCTCGGGATAGCTCATGGTGTTGGGATTGATCACCGGCAGGGGAATGAGCCTGATCAGAAACCAAAGCCCCACCGCCGCCGCCAGGCCCACTGCAAAGGCAAAGAGATTTTCCGGCAGCCGGTCCAGCAGGAGGTCAAAGCCCTTGCGCAGGAAGGTCCAGAAAACCAGAAAGGCCATCACAGCGCACAAGAGATAATAGACCACATTGGTCTCCGCCACCGGCAGCTCTTCCATGGAAAAGCGCTGGACCGTTCCCATCAGCGCGGGGAACACGGTAAGGTAAAGGGCAAAAAACACCCATCCCCGGAACAGCTCTCCCCGGGTGAACTGGGCGGGCCAGGGATGACGCGGGTACATGGGAAGCCTCCTTTTCTCTCCGTGTGTGAAGGATCACACCATTTGTTTGAGTTCGTACAGTAAATTCATGGCTTCGATGGGGGTCAGGGTATTTACATCCACCATCCGCAGCCGCTGGGCCACCTGTTGACTGCCCAGGTCCAGCATGGAGACCTGCTCGGTCTCTTCCGGGGCGCGGCGCAGCGCCGGCGGGGCCTGTTCGCCCTCCAGCTCGTCCAGAATGGCACGGGCCCGGCGGATCACCCGGTCGGGTACCCCCGCCAGCCTGGCTACCTCAATGCCGTAGCTCTGGTCCGCGCCCCCCCGCACGATGCGCCGCAGGAAAATGATATCGTCTTTCCGCTTCTTGGCGGCGATATTGTAATTCTTGACGCCGGGGATCTGGCCCTCCAGCACGGTCAGCTCGTGGTAGTGGGTGGCGAAAAGGGTCTTGCAGCCCAGGCGCTTTTTGTCGGCGCACTGCTCCAGCACCGCCCGGGCAATGGCCATGCCGTCATAGGTGGAGGTCCCCCGTCCGATCTCGTCCAGAATGAGGAGGGAGCGGCCGGTGGCGTTTTTCAAAAGCTCCGCCACTTCGGTCATCTCCACCATGAAGGTGGAGGCCCCGGCGCTCAGATCGTCGCTGGCGCCGATGCGGGTAAACACCCGGTCCACGATGCCGATCCGCGCCGAACGGGCGGGCACAAAGGACCCCATCTGGGCCATCAGCACGATCAGGGCCACCTGACGCATATAGGTGGATTTACCCGCCATATTGGGGCCGGTGATGATGGCCACGGTGTTTTCCTTCCGGTCCAGGTGGGCGTCGTTGGGCACGAAGGGGGCCCCGCCCAGCATCTTTTCCACCACCGGGTGGAAGCCGTCGATGATATCGATGGCGTCGGACAGATCCACCTCCGGGCGGCAGTAGCCCCGCTCGGCGGCCACGGCGGCAAAGGAGGTCAGCACGTCCACCTGGGCCACGGCGGCGGCGGAGCGCTGGATGGCCCCCACCTCTTTGGCCGCCTTTTCCCGCAGGTCGCAGAAGAGCTGATACTCCAGCGCCGTCAGGCGGTCCTGCGCGGTGAGGATGGTGTGCTCCATGTCCTTGAGCTCCTGGGTGATGAAGCGCTCACAGTTGACCAGGGTCTGCTTTCGGATGTACTCCTCCGGCACCTGATCGTAATAGGATTTGGACACCTCGATATAGTAGCCGAATACCTTGTTATAGCCCACTTTCAGGCTCTTGATGCCGGTCTTTTCCTTTTCTCTGGCCTCGATGGCGGCCACCATGCCCTTGCCGTTGGCCTGAATGTCCCGCAGGCGGTCCACCTCGGCGTCATAGCCCGCCCGGATGAAGCCCCCTTCCCGGACGGAGAAGGGCGGCTCGTCCACGATGGCCCGGCCGATCAGCTCCCGCAGCTCCCAGAGGTCGTCCAGCTCTTCCCGCAGGGTCTGGAGCAGGGGAGAATCCAGGTCTTCCAGCAGGGTGCGCAGGGCGGGCAGATGGCCCAGACCGGCCGCCAGCGCCGCCAGATCCCGCCCGCCGGCGGTGCCGTAGACGATGCGTCCGATGGTGCGCTCCAGGTCGGTGATCTCGCGGAGGCAGAGCGTAATTTCTTCCCGGGTGATGGAGGCCTTCACCAGCGCCTCCACCGCACCCAGACGGCGGGTGATGGCCGCGGGGGAGAGGAGGGGCCGCTCGATCCACGAGCGGATGAGCCGCCGTCCCATGGGAGTTCTGGTCTTGTCCAGCACCCAGAGGAGAGAGCCTTTTTTCTCCTTGCCCCGGAGGGTCTCGGTCAGCTCCAGATTGCGCCGGGCCGTCAGGTCCAGCTCCATGAACTGTCCGCCCGCCACATAGCGGAGGGACGCGATGTGGGAGAGGTCGGTCTTCTGGGTCTCGTAGAGGTAGGAGAGCAGCGCTCCCGCCGCCCGCACGGGGTGGTCGTCGTCCGGCGGGAGATCGTCCAGCCCGGCGGTAAACTGCTGTTCCACCGCCTTTCGGGTCTGGGCGGCGTCGAACCGGTCCTCTTCGCCCTTTTCACAGCGGCAACCCAGCTTTTTCTCCAGAAACTCCCGCAAGCTGGTTTCCTCCCAGAGGGAGGAGGAGAGCAGCGCTTCCCGGGGGGAAAAGCGGCCCAGCTCGTTGCAGAGGTGCTCGTCCTGTCCCTCGCCGGAAAAGGAGGCCGCCCACAGCTCGCCGGTGGACACGTCGCAGAAGGCAAGGCCGGTGCCGGTCTCGTCCCGGAAGAGGGCGCAGAGGAAGTTGTTCCGCCCCTCCTCCAGCATGGAGGAGGAGATGACAGTGCCGGGGGTGATGATGCGGATGATATCCCGGTCCACCAGACCTTTGGCGGTGGCCGGGTCCTCCATCTGCTCGCAGATGGCGATTTTATACCCCTTGGCAATGAGCCGGGCGATATAGGAATCGGCGGAGTGATAGGGTACGCCGCACATGGGGGTGCGCTGGTCCGCAGGCTTGTTCCGGTCCCGGGTGGTGAGGGTGAGGTCCAGCTCCTGAGACACCCGTTTGGCGTCCTCGTTGAACATCTCGTAAAAGTCACCCAGCCGGAAAAACAGGATACAGTCCGGATGCAGTTCTTTCATCTTCTGATATTGTCGCATCATGGGGGTGACTTCTGCCGGCATAGTCCATGCTCCTTTTTGTTCTTAGCTGTGTAGGGGGCGGACACTGGCCGCCCCGTCTTTCCTTCCTGTGGGCCCCGCCGCCCTCGGCGGGGCAATCCTTCTCGTAGGGGCGCCATATATGGCGCCCGCCGTCTTACCGCACATCATTCCGGCCCACCAGATAATCAATGGACACACCGTAAAAATCGGCCATACGGATCAGGACAGAAACCGTTGGTTCCCGCTGCCCATATTCGTAGCGGCAATAGGAACTAATGGAAAGCCCCAACGCTTCCGCAACTTCTGTCTGTTTTAAGTTTCGCTCTTTTCTCAGTGAAAGCAGCCGTGTACTCATTTCTTCCATATGGCATCCTCTTGACTATTCCATTTGGAGTAGTTATAATAAAACTATTCCAAACGGGATGGTGATATCATGCAGGACCTTTTGACTGTCCTATACAACTATGTGCAGGAAAACCGGGTGGGGCGGTATTTGAACGCCGACCCGGCGTACCGGCGGGCGGGGCGTCAGCGGGAGCGGGCGGAGGACTGGCTGCGGGCCAATCTTGGCCCGGAAGCGCTGGCCCAGCTGGACGCGCTGTGGGACAGTCAGTCCGTGCAGGACGACCTGAGCCAGCGGGCCCTGTTCCGCTGCGGGATCGGTCTGGGGTTGGCGTTGGCCCAATTAGACCACTTCGCCGGATAGGGACCACTTGTTGGCCCCGGTGATGTGGATGTCCACAAACTGACCGATCAGGTCTTCCGTCCCCTGGGGGAGGCGCACCAGACGGTTGCCGCCGGTGCGGGCGGTGAGGCCCTTGTCGTCCTGGCCGTCCACCAGACAGCGCACCGTCTTGCCGATATAGGCTTTGTGCTTCTCCTCGGAGATCTCATCCTGCCGGACCACCAGACGCTGGAACCAGGAGAGCTTTTCCTCCCGGGAGATGGGGTTGGGCATGGAGGCCGCCGGGGTGCCCACCCGGGGGGAATAGATGAAGGTAAAGAGGGCGTCAAAGCGCACCTCGTCAATGAGGGTCATGGTCTCCTCGAACTCCTCGGCGGTCTCGCCGGGGAAGCCCACGATCACGTCGGAGGTGATGACCACGTCGGGGATGGCCGCCCGCAGGCGGCGCACCTTGTCCAGATAGCCCGCCCGGTCGTACACCCGGTTCATCACCTTCAGCACCCGGTCGCTGCCCGCCTGGAAGGGCAGGTGGAAGCAGGGGGCGATCTTCTCCGACGCCGCCATGGTGTCAAAGAGTTTCTGGGAGGCGTCCTTGGGATGGCTGGTCATGAAGCGGAGGAGGAATTCCCCGGGAATCTCCGCCGCCGCCTGGAGCAGGTCGGCAAAATCCATGCCGCAGTCCAGGTCCTTGCCCCAGGAGTTGACGTTCTGGCCCAGCAGGGTGATGTCCTTGTAGCCCTCGGCCACCAGACCGGCGATCTCTTCCAGAATCACTTCCGGCTTGCGGCTCCGCTCCCGGCCCCGGACATAGGGCACGATGCAGTAAGAGCAGAAGTTGTTGCAGCCGTACATGATGGACACCCAGGCCTTCACCGCGCCCTGCCGCACCACGGGGATGCCCTCGGCAATGGAGCCGGGGTCATCGGCGAACTCAAAGACCCGCTTGCCGGTGGCCTTGAAGCGCCACAGCAGCTCGGGGAAACGCCACAGGGCGTGGGGGCCGAAGAGGAGATCCACCTGATGGTAGGACTCCTTTACTTTTTTGGCCACATGGGGCTCCTGGGCCATGCAGCCGCACAGGCAGATGATCTGATTGGGATTTTTCCGCTTGGTGTGGGTGAGGGCGCCCACGTTGCCCAGCACCCGCTGCTCGGCGTGCTCCCGGATGGCGCAGGTGTTGACCAGCACCAGATCGGCCTGGTGCTCGTCGTCGGTAAAGCCGTAGCCCATCTCGGAGAGATAGCCCCGCAGCCGCTCCGAATCGGCCTCGTTCTGCTGACAGCCGTAGGTGTCCACCATGGCCAGGGGGGTGTGGCCCAGGGCGGCATTCATGGCGTGGACTTTCTGGCAGTAATCCATCTGAACCCCGATCTCCTCGGGGGAAATACGTCTCGTCTCGCGCTTCAAATCGGTTCCTCCGTTATCAAAAGCTTATCTTGTAATCATAGCACTTTCCAAGCCAAAAGACAAGGCTGCCCTCAGCCTTTTCCCCCCTTCCCGGTCCGTTTTCATTGACGGTGGGGTCAGATGCGTATATAATAGAAAGTAATTATCACCACAGGCAAAAGGGAGGGACCAGCGCCTTGAAACGTCTGATTCTGGAAGAAAAATCTCTGCGCCATAATTTGGACATCGTAAAGGAAAAGGCCGGTTCCTGCCGGATCTGGGCCGATCTCTCGGGCGACGCCGACGGCGTGGGCGTGGTGGCCATGGCCCGGTTCCTCCGCGCCCAGGGCATCGGCCGCTTTGCCGTGTCCGAGGTGGGGGAGGCCCAGGCCCTGCGCAAGGCGGGCTTTGTGGACGAAGATATTTTAATGCTCCGCTCCATTGCCCAGCGGGAGACGCTGGACGCCCTGCTGGATCTGAACGTGATCTGCACCATTGGCTCTCTGGACGCCGGGCTGGCCCTGAACACGGCGGCGGAGGCCCGCTCCACCGTGGCCGAAGCCCAGGTGCAGGTGGACGCCGGGCTGGGTTTTGGCGGTTTTCTGGCCGGAGAGCCGGAAAAATTGCTGTCTGTCTACCGGAATCTGCCCTGCGTGGCTCTTTCCGGCCTCTATACCCAGGTCAACGGGGCCCGTCCCGACGGACGGGACGCCGCCGGTCAGCTGGAAGCCTTCCGCCAGATGGTGGCGGCGGTGGGCCAGGCCGGATTTGAGCCGGGAGAAGTGTATGTGGGCGGCTCCTTTGCCCTTCTCCACTGCCCGCTGGACGGGATGGACGCGGTGCGGGCCGGTTCGGTGCTGCTGGGCCGGTGCCGGAGGGTACGGGGCGACGGCCTCATCCGGGTGGGGTACGGCGAGGCTCCCATTCAGGAGATCCGCTGGTTCCCCAAAGGCCGGACGGTGGGGTATGAGACGCTGGTCACCCTGCGGCGGAACACCCGGGTGGCGGTGCTGCCGGTGGGCTATCAGAACGGACTGGGCATCTCCCGCAGCCGGGACCCGGGCCTGTGGGCCGCGCTGCGCCGCTGGTGGCGGGGACGGCACATCACCGTACGCATTGGGGAGCAGAAAGCCCGGATCATTGGGCGCATCGGCGCGGCGGAGACCCTGGTGGATGTGACCGACCTGAAGTGCGCCCCCGGCGATCCGGTCCGCTTTGACATCGACCCCATGTTTGCCCGTGATTTTTCCATTACATTTTCATAAACGGTAAGGAGCTTTTTGTATGCGTGCAGTTGTGACACGAGTGAAAAATGCGTCTGTGGTCATCAACGAGAAGGTGAACGGCGCCATTGACCAGGGTCTTCTGGTGCTGCTGGGCGTGGGTCCCAATGATACCGAGGCCCAGGCCGTGAAGCTGGCCGACAAGGTGTGCGGCCTGCGCATTTTCGAGGACGAAAACGAAAAAATGAATCTGAATCTGGCCGCGGTGGGGGGCAGCATCCTGGTGGTGTCCCAGTTCACCCTCTACGCCGACACCAGAAGCCGCCGGCCCGGTTTTTCCGGCGCGGCCGCGCCGGCCATCGCCATTCCGCTCTATGAGAAATTCATGGCCGAGTGCGCTGCCCGGGGGTTCCGGGTGGAGCACGGCGAATTCGGCGCGGATATGCAGGTCTTTTCCCAGAATGACGGCCCGGTGACCATTCTGCTGGACACCGACCATCCCTGAAATACGAGGTGAATCCCATGAGAATCAAAGTCTTGCAGGTGGGGCCCATCGGCACCAACTGCTATCTGATCGAAAACGAACTGGCCCACACCGCCGTTGTGGTGGATCCCGGCGGACACGCCGGACGCATCCTTACCACCGCCAAGGCTGACGGCGTGACCATTCAGGCCGTCCTCCTTACCCACGCCCACTACGACCACACCGGCGGCGTGGCCGAGCTGCGGGAAGCCCTGCCCGGTCTGCCCGTCTACCTCCACCCCGACGACGCCGCCCTGCTGGGCACCCAGATCTTCCCCGACGTCAGCCCTGTTACCCCCTGTGTGGACGGTCAGGACATTCAGGTCGCCGGTCTCACCTTCCACGTCCTCCACACCCCGGGCCACACCCCCGGCTCGGTGACTTTCCAGGTGGAAGACGTGCTTCTCACCGGTGACACCCTCTTTCAGGGCTCCATGGGCCGCACCGACCTGCCCGGCGGCAGCTATGCCCAGATCATGGCCTCTCTGGCCAAGCTGGGCAAGCTGAAGGGCGACCTTCAGGTGCTGCCCGGACACATGGACCTGTCCACTCTGGACCGGGAGAGAGCCACCAACTACTACATGAAGGAGGCGCTGGGCGGCTGAGGCCGCTCTCTTGACCGCTATGGACCTCTATTTTTACGGTCACGACTATAAATACGCCGCCGAGCAGATGCTGCTCACCCTCTTCCCCGAAGAGCGCCCCGTCTACCCCGAGGGGGAACCCCGGCCGGGTTCCGACCATCTGGTCCTCACCCTGCGGGAGGAGGGGAATCTTCTGACGGCCCGCGCCCGGCTCACCGTTGGCGGTAAGACCGCCGAAGGGGAGGACCGGGGCCCCCTGACCGACGCCGGACTGGAGCGGGACCGGGTGGCGCAGCGTATTTTGAAGCTGGCCTTCTATCGGGCGGGCACCGCCCTGCTGGGCAAGGAGCCGCCCTGGGGCGCGCTGACCGGGGTGCGCCCCGTCAAGCTCCCCACCAGGGACATGAGGGCCGGGGCCTCCCGGGAGGAGGCCAAACACCGGCTGATGACGGAATACCGGGTCTCGCCCGGCCGGGCAGAGCTGGCCATGGACTGCGCCGACGCCAGTTTGTCGGCCATCGACTCCCTCCAGCCGGATGAGCTCTCCCTCTATATCGGCATCCCCTTTTGTCCCACCCGCTGCGCCTACTGCTCCTTCGTGTCGGCCGATGTGATCCGCACCCTCAAGCTGCTGCCCCCCTTTGTGGAGCTGCTGCTGGAGGAGGTGGACATGGCCGCCGCCATGCTCAAAGCGCAGGGCTTTTTCATCCGCACCATCTATATCGGCGGCGGTACCCCCACCACCCTCAGCGCCCCCCAGATGGACGCCCTTTTGTCCCGGGTGCGGGAAAAATTTGACCTGTCCCGCTGCACCGAGTTTACCGTGGAGGCGGGACGGCCCGACACCATCACCGCCGAAAAGCTGGCCGTCATCCGCCGCTATGGGGTGGACCGGGTGTCGGTGAACCCCCAGACCATGGAGGACCATGTACTCTCCGCCATGGGCCGGGCCCACACCGCCGACGACATCCGCCGGGCGTTCGCTCTGGTGCGGGAAGCCGGTTTCCCCTGTGTCAACATGGACCTCATTGCCGGTCTTCCCAAGGACACGGTGGAAGGCTTCTGCGCCTCTCTGGACGAGGTCATCGCCCTGGGGCCGGAGAACATCACCGTCCACACCCTGGCGCTGAAAAAAGGCTCCCGCCTGCTGGGGGACGGCTCCGCGCCGGTGCCGGTGCTTCCCTCGGCGGAAGATGTGGACGCCATGCTGTCCTATGCCTGGAACGCCCTGCGTTCGGTGGGCCAGCGTCCCTATTACCTCTACCGGCAGAAATATATGTCCGGCTCCTTTGAGAACGTGGGCTGGAGCGTCCCCGGCTGGGAAAACCTCTATAACATCTGCATGATGGAGGAGCTCCACACCATCCTCTCTCTGGGGGGCGGCGGCATCACCAAGCTCATCGACCCCGCCACCGGACACATCGAGCGCCTCTCCAACCCCAAATACCCCCACGAATACCTCCAAAGCCGGGAAAAGCTGCGTTCCATCAAGGAGAAGACAGCCGCCTTCCTGGCCCAGCGAAAGGAGTGACTTCCTTGCCCTATCAGCTCCAAGAGATCCGGCAGGCCCTCAGCGACGATCCAGCCGCCTTCCTGGCCCAGTGCGACCAGCAGTATCAGCAGCGCATTTCCAAGGCCGCCGACACCATCCTCAAGCGGCGGAACGAGAGTCCCATCGTGCTGCTCTCCGGCCCCTCCGGCTCCGGCAAGACCACCACCGCCCTCAAGCTGGAGGAGGAACTGGAACGCCGGGGGATCTCCACCCACACCATCTCGCTGGATAACTACTTCAAGACCATGGACCGCTCCACCGCGCCCCGCACGCCGGAGGGGGACATCGATCTGGAATCTCCCCTGCTGCTGGACATGGATCTGCTGGATGAGACTTTTACCAAGCTCACCCGGGGGGAGGAAGTCATCATCCCCAAGTTTGAGTTTTCCCGCCAGATGCGCAACGACGCCCGGGGGCGGCCCCTCTCCCTGGGGCCCAATGAGATCGCCATTTTCGAGGGCATCCACGCCCTCAACGACGACATCGCCGGGCGCCATCCCGAAGCCACCACCCTCTACATCTCCGCCCGCTCCAACATTCTGGATGGGGAGGAACTGCGGTTCAAGGGCACCTGGATGCGCATCACCCGCCGGGCGGTGCGGGACCTGAATTTCCGGGGCACCGACATGACCGCCACCCTGGCCATGTGGCACAACGTCCGCCGGGGCGAAAAACGCTATATTTCCCCCTTCAAGAACAGAGCGCATATTATCATCGACTCTTCCCTGCGCTACGAGGTCCCCCTGTTTGCCAACTATGCCCCCGCGCTTGCGGAGGCGCTGGACCATCTGGACCCCCGCAATCCCCGCTGGAAGGAGCTCTGCCAGATGGTGGAGGCCTTCCGGGCTTTTCCCACTGTGGACCCCGCTCTTGTGCCCGCCAGCTCCCTTTTGCGGGAGTTCATCGGCGGCGGGAGCTATCATTACTCCTGAGCGTCCAAGTCAAACCATGAAAGAAGGCAAAAAATATGTCTGAATGCACCCACGATTGTTCCACCTGCGGCGAGAGCTGTTCTGAGCGCACCGAGGCCCAGAGCTTTGAAGCCCCCGCCAATCCTCTGTCCCACATCGGCAAGGTCATTGCCGTCGTCAGCGGCAAGGGCGGCGTCGGCAAGAGCCTGGTCACCTCCTCTCTGGCGGTGGCCATGCAGCAGCGGGGCAAGAAAGTCGGCATCCTGGACGCCGACATCACCGGCCCCTCCATCCCCAAGGCCTTCGGCATCCATCAGCGTGCCGTGGCCGATGAAAACGGCATCTATCCCGTCACCTCTCAGACCGGCATCAAGATCATGAGCCTCAACCTCCTCATGGAGAACGAGACCGACCCCGTGGTGTGGCGCGGTCCCGTCATCGCCGGGGCGGTGAAGCAGTTCTGGACCGACGTGGTCTGGGGCGATCTGGACTATCTCTTTGTGGATATGCCGCCGGGAACCGGCGACGTGCCCCTGACCGTCTTCCAGTCCCTCCCCGTGGACGGCATCATCGTGGTCACCTCTCCCCAGGACCTGGTCCGCATGATCGTGGATAAGGCCCTGCGCATGGCGGAGCTGATGAAGGTCCCCGTTCTGGGCCTGGTGGAGAATTACAGCTACTACCAGTGTGAGAACTGCGGCAAGCGTCACGCCATCTTCGGCGAGAGCCACATCGACGCGGTGGCTTCCAACCACGGCCTGAAGGTGCTGGCCCGTCTGCCGGTGGACCCCAAGGTGGCCGCTTCCTGCGACAAGGGCTCCATCGAGCGTCTGGAGACCAACTACCTGGTGGACGTCGCCCGCCAGCTGGACGAAATGAACTAAACACAAATCCCCGTCCGATCTCCGGACGGGGATTTGTGTTTGGAGTGGAGCGTGGAGAAACTATGTCCGGCGAAGCCGGACTGATTTCAATCATTCGCCTGGGGCGAATTCCATATCTTCACTCTTTACTCTTCCCTCTTCACTCTCTCTATGGTCTTTGCCAGGAGGGCGGCGTAGCGGGGGAGGGTGTCCAGTCTGGCCCGCTCGTCCACCGAGTGGGCGTCCAGAATGTCGGGACCGGTGCTGACCATGTGCATGGAAGGATTTTTCGCCCCCAGCACCGACGGCTCAAGCCCCACATGGACCGCCGAGACCTCCATCTCTCTCCCTTCCACCTGACGGAAGGCGTCGCAGACCGTCCTGACCAGCGGGTCATCCTTGCTGCCCGGCCAGCCGGGATAGCTGGAGAGGGCGGAGCGTACAAAACCATGGGCTTCCGCGTTCCCGTCGTGGCGCGCGGCAAGGATCTCCTCTTCCGCCCGGCGGGCGCAGCGCAGGAAGGCTTTTACCGTCACCGCCGTTCCCTCCGTCTCCACCTTGCCCACGTTGGCCGACGCGCCGGGCACGGCGGGAAAATCGGGGTGCATGGCGTACACGCCGTTAAAAAGAGTCGCGGCAAAGTCCAGCACGTTTCGGGTGCAGTCCGCCGTCCACACCCGCGCAGGAAGCGGAGTTTCCACTGCGGTAAAGCGCAGTCCCGGGTCGGTCTCCCGGTGGGCCTCGGCGGTTTGGACGGCGAAGTCCGCCCACGCCTGCCGGAGGGAAGAAAGATCTTCTCCCGTGGGGCAGACCACCACCGCCTCCGCCCGGCTGGGGATGGCATTGTGGGCGGTGCCGCCGGAAAAGTCGGCCACACTGCATTGCCGCCCGTTCAAAAAGCCCGCCAGCGCCTGGATGGCGTTGAGCCGTCCCCGGTGGATATCGTCTCCCGAATGTCCGCCGGTGCCGCCGGAGATCTCCAGCTTTACGCTCTGTCCGCCGGAGCAGGGAAAGGTCTCCACCGTCCGCTGATACGTCTCCCGCCGTCCTCCGGCGGAGCCGGCAATGGCCCGGCCATAGTGGAAGCCGTCGGTGTTCAGAAGGCCCCAGGCCCCTTCCAGCCACGCGGGCGACACCTTTGCCGCACCGGCAAGGCCCACTTCCTCCGCCACCGTAAAGAGCAGGCGGAGGGGACCGTGGGGGATGCCCTTTTTCAAAAGCCACAGCACCACCGCGTTGCCCAGGTCGTTGTCCGCCCCCAGAGAGGAGCGCCCGTCGGTGTGGAGAAAACCGTCGGACACCTGGAGCACCGGCGCGTCGGTGAGCGGGTCAAAGCCGCTGTCCGGCCGGACGGCGCACACCATGTCCATATGTCCCTGCAAAATCAGCAGCGGGCGGTCTTCCATGCCCGGCGTGGGGGGCACCTCGGCCATCAGATTGCCTGTCTCGTCCCGCACCGGCGAAAGGCCCATTCCGGTGAGCAGGTCCATGAGGTCTTTCTCCGTCTCTTCCTCGTGCCAGGAGCCATGGGGGTGGCGGCTGATCTCTCCAAATACCTGCAAAATACCTGTTGTGATTGCGTCGGCTCCGCCCAGTGCTTCCAGTTCTGTCATGGCGTATCCCTTCCTCTTCTTTATAGTTGGCTCTATCTTATCCCTCTTTCCCCCCTTTGGCAAGGCTCAGGCCATCCAGATCTCCCACAGCCCCAGTCCGGCCAGCAGCAGACCCCCCAGGGGCAGCAGCCAGCTCTGCCGCAGCCGTCCGGCCAGCTTGCCGCCCAGCACCAGCGTGAGCAGCGTCACCACAAAATTGCAGCCCATGCCCCAGTGGACGTCCAGTCCCGCCGCACCGGCCGCGCCGCCCGCCGCCGCATTGTTCACCGCCAAAGCCGCCGCCAGCGCGCACCAGGCCCAGAGCTGATTCCCCTGAGGCGTCTCTTCCGGCTCCGCCGTGCCCCGCAGGGCGTCCAGCAGGCACCAAAGGCCCACCGCCAGCAGCACCAGACCACCCAACCGCTCGGCGCTGCCCAGCGTCCACAGGGCCGCCGCCGTCTGTCCCACCGCCAGCGAGACCCCCGTGACCACGGTGGTCACCGCCGCCAGGATCAGCCCCTCGATCCAGGTGATATGCTGTCCCCGGCCCCGCACCGCCGCCGCCAGCAGCAATGTATCCAGATTACAGGCCAGCGCAAAGGAGAGCGCCGGTCCCAATGAAAGCAAATATGTCATGTTCTTCCTCCTGTCCGGTCCATCCTATGACGGGCAGGGGAAAGGGTGCTCTTTTCGCCGGTGGCGATCTGTGGTATACTGCAAACGTCGAAGCGGGCGGCCACAGGGGCCGCCCCTGCGGCGTGCTTTTTTGATTCATTTTCTGATTTTATACTGCCGGAAAGGACTGTGCCTATGAGCGCCCGCGCGGAATTTATCGAGCTCTACACCGCCAACATCCATCGGGAGGGGTCCGCCGCCCTGCTGGATTATCTGGAGCATAAAAGCGACTTCTTTACTTCTCCCGCCTCCGCCCGTTATCACGGCGCCTACGCAGGCGGACTGTGCGACCACAGCGTCAACGTCTACCACTGCCTCAACGACTATCTGAGCCGCGAACGGGTGCAGGAGCTTTACGGCCTTTCGTACAGCGCCGAGAGCATCGCGGTGGTCTCCCTCCTCCACGATCTGTGCAAGATCGGCTGCTACAAAAGCGGCACCCGCAACGTGAAAAACGCCGACGGAAAATGGGAGTCGGTCCCCACCTTCCGCTTTGAAGACCCCCTGCCCTACGGCCACGGCGAAAAAAGCGTGTATATTATCAGCGGCTTTATGCGCCTGACCCGGGAGGAGGCCATGGCCATCCGCTGGCACATGGGCTTCTCCGGCTCCGAGGACCCCCGCACCATCGGCCAGGCCCTGGAACAGTACCCTCTGGCCTTCGCCCTCAGCGTAGCCGACATGGAAGCCACTTATTTTCTGGAGCGGGAAGAGAACTGACGGCGTTGTCAGCCGTCTTTGGCTCTGGTATAATAACCTTACTCATACGCCAGACGAAAAAAGGAGGGGTAGACCATGCGTCTCGTCACTTGCAGCGAGTGCGGCAAGCATTACGACTACGATAAGGATGATTTTTGTCCCAAGTGCGGCGTCTACAATCCGCCCAACCGGCAGCCCCAGCGCCAGGCCGCCCCCGCCCAGACCGGCGCCCGGCCCAATCGGTCCTATGCCGCCCAGACAAAGCGGGACCCCTATGCCGCCGCCCGTCAGCATACCGGCAAGCAAAATCAGGAGAAAAAAGGTCTGTCGATCTCTCAGATCGTCATCTTTCTGGTGGTTCTCTATTTTATCGCCAGTTTCTTCCTGCCGCTGTTCTCCCTTTTCTTCTGAGCGACACTGGAGGGAACCGTTTTGAAAAACATTACACTCATCGGCATGCCCGGCTCCGGCAAGAGCACCGTGGGCGTGCTGCTGGCCAAGTCTCTGGGCTTCGGCTTTGTGGACACCGACCTGCTCATCCAGCAGAAGGAAGGGGAACTGCTCCAGCAGGTGCTGGACCGACTGGGCACCGAGGCTTTCCTCGACCTGGAAGCCGACGTCATCGCCGGCGTGAACTGCGAAAAGTCGGTCATTGCGCCGGGGGGCAGCGTGGTCTGCCGGGAAAAGGGCATCCGCCGTCTCAAGGAGATCAGCACTGTGGTCTACCTGAACATTCCCTGCCCGGTGCTGGAGCAGCGCATCCAGAACATGGGCTCCCGGGGCATCGCCTTCCAGCCCGGCGAGACGCTGGAAGACGTCTACCGCTACCGCGCCCCCCTCTACGAGCGCTACGCCGATCTGGTGGTGGACGGCGACCGGGATTCTCTGGAGGCCACCCTGGCCGCCGTGCTCCAGGCGCTCATCGGACTCTAAATCTCTAAAAAAGAAAACCCGCGATACACCGTCACAACGGGCGGTATATCGCGGGTTTTTGCCGCTTACTCCTGCTCTTCCTTGCGAGAGAGCAGATACAGTCCGGCGGCGGCCAGAGTCAGACCGGCCACGGTCAGCACGGCGGGCACAGCGGTGTTCCGCTGGATCACCATACCGGTCTGGGGCAGCTCGCCCAGAGGCAGCTGGGTTTCTTCCAGAGAGACGGTCTCGGTTGCTTCCTCCGTCTGGCTCTGCTGATCGAGGACCGGCGGAACCTCGGGGGCAGAGGTCAGAGGAATGGATTCGTCAACCAGCTCCTGGTCGTTTTCGTTCTCTGCGGGGATCTCGGCCACAGGCTGATCGTCCAGAGGGGTCTCCTCCTCGTCGATCACAACCTCGTCGGTGACCTCGTCCTTGTCATCACGGTCAATCGAGGGACCGGTGATGACCTCTCCGCCCTCCTCAGGGTCGGTCGGCTCAATGGGCTCGGTGGGTTTTTGGACCTCAAAGCGGCTGGAAAGGATCAAATCGCCGCTGAGAGGCTGTGTGAGGTCATAGGGAGTATCGCTGCCCTCAGCAAACCAACCCAGGAAGGTGCAGCCCGTACGGCTGGGGTCTTCCAGCTCGCTCAGGTCTACCACGCTGCCCTTTTCCACGGTGTATTCCCCATAGACTTCCTCGCCGTCCATGAGGGTGAGGGTGACCATCTCCTTGACAGGAACGGGGGTCTCTTCCTTCACGGTGAACTCGGCGAAGTTCAGGCGCAGGCCAGCGAGATCATAGCTGAAATAGCTCAGATCTTCCACGGGAATGGTGATGCGCACGATCTTGGGCGTCCAGATCCGATAGTATTCCAGGTAAATGGAGCTGACCTGCTCGGGCTGATGGTCCTCGGGAGAGATGGGGGTGGCGGACCAGGTGTCTTCACCGGCATTCCAGGCGCTGAGCACCCAGTAATCGTCGTTGAAGTTGAACTTCACCATGGTACAGTTGAAGTCGCTCAGATCCATACCAAGCGCTTTTTCGGTGTAGTCCTTGAATCCGGCCAGCGCGTCGCCGGTCACATGATACTCCCGGACAAAGACCTCCTGAGGGCAGTTGCTGCCGGGGATCTCCTCGTCGGGAATGTCGGTCTCCTCTTCTTCCGGGGTGACCATCATGCCGTCGTCCATCACGTCGCCGGGGGTGGCGGTCACGTCCTCTTCGGGGGTGACCATCATGTCGTCGTCCATCACGTCGCCGGGCTTGGCGGTCACGTCCTCTTTGTCCCAATCGTTATGATTGCCGTTGTCCGGGTTACCGTTGGGCTTTTCGTGGACGTTTCCGTCAGATTTGCGCTGGAGTTCCTGGGTATACGCGGGGACATCGTTGCTGCCGTTGTCCTGGACCTCAGCGGCCAGGGCGGCGGGGGAAAGCATGCTCAGAGCCAGAATGCCGCTGAGCACCAGGGTAAAGGGTTTCTTACTTGCCATCATCGTTCATTCTCCTCAAAAATTGAAGTTTGAGAATAAACTCAGTGGCGGCCGGACGGGCATAGCGCGCTGTGACGCCTTAGCCTCCAAAGCTTTGCGTCCCGGTCTTTCGGCCGGTTTGCCTTTTACGCTGAGCCGGTCCCTGTGCGGGTCCGGTTCTCTTCGCTTGCCGGTTTATGAGAAGAGTATAGCAGACAACGGTTACATCTACGGTAACATTTTCTATTTTATAGTGTAAATGTAATATTTCTATGAAACCGTCAATAAAGCCCATCCAGTACCTGGATAATTTCTGCGATACATCCCTCGTCACAGGAGCCCATGATCCGGGGGCCCCATTGCCGCACCACCGGGGCGCAGTTGGAAGGGGCAAAGGGAATGGCAGACACCGCCAGCATGGGGATGTCGTTTTCGTTGTCCCCCACACAGTAAAGGTCCTTCCGGTCCACCCCCAGATAGTCCGCCAGACGGAGCACCATGCCGCCCTTGTTGCTTCCCTTGGCGGTCAGCTCCAGCAGGACGTCGTTGGAGAAGATGATCTCATAGTGCGCTTCCCACCGCTGGGCCATATAGGCCCGCACCTCCTCCAGCACGGCCCGCTCCTGCTGCAAAATGACCTTGGAAAAGGGGGTGATCATCTCTTCAATGGGCGCCTCCGTCCCGGTACAGCCCGCCCGCCGGAGGTGGTTCCAGGTCACCTGATTGGGATGATGGAGGTAGATGGTATCCCCGTGATAGGCCTCGAAGCCCACGGCGGGAATGGCGGCGGCGGTCTCCAGCAGATCCGCCTTGACTCTCTCGGGCAGGAAGGTCTCATAGATGGTCTGGCCGGTGCGGAAGTCGTGGATGGCCGAGCCGTTGGAGATGATAACGGGGGCGTTGATGGGGGCAAGGTCAAAATACCGGGCGAAGGTGGGCCGGGCCCGGCCGGTGGCCACGGTGAAATAGCCGCCCTCCTTGATAAAGTAGGAGATGGCCTCCACGTTTTCGGGGGAGACGGTGCGGTCGGAGCCGTACAGGGTATCGTCAAAGTCGCTGGCCAGCAGGACATTCTGGAATTTTCCCATATGAAAACACCTCTTCTGTGACAGAATACAAAAAGGGACCGGACCAAAGGGTCCGATCCCATGATACCGTTCCCTGTTTGGTTTGGCAAGCCCTCAGGCCAGGTCCCGGCCGGTGAGGTAGCGGTTCAACGGGCGATAGAGCACGCCAAAGACGATGAGGCACAGCACCGTGTCAATGAGTACATAGCTGCCGTTATAGGCCAGAGAATACATCCAGGGGCTGGTAAAGGTGGCGTTGAACAGCTCGGTGGGGGCCAGGATGCGGTAAACAGTGATGCCGCTGATAAAGTGCATCACAAACCGGGCAAAGGCGCCCAGCACGCTCCCCCAGAAAATGCCCCACTTGTGCCCCCGGGCCAGACCGGCTGCGCTCAGCACGGCAAAGGCCAGCACATAGTCCAGCAAAATGGACTGCCAGGCATAGCTCACGACCCCTTGGACAAAAATTTGCAAAATTCCAAAAGCAAAACAGCCGATCAGGCCGCTCTTTACGCCCCAGCGGACGCAGAATAGAAAGAGGGGCAGCATTTCCAGCGAAATAGAGCCGCCCTGAGGCAGTTCAAAAAGCTTAATGAGACCCAGAATGAGGGACAGGGCCACCATGATAGCCCCTTCGCACAGCATCTGTACCGAACGGCGTCTGATTGTTCTTCCTGTGGTTTTTTCCATGTCAGTTTCCTCCCGAAATAAAAACGTACCGCAGCGCACATCTGATGAGCGGCTGCGGTACGAAAAAACCAACACGGACAGCTCCAACTTCCTACGCCGGCATTACCCGGATCAGGTGCGAGGGACACGGGCGGCAT
The DNA here is from genome assembly GCA_019114165.1 of Candidatus Flavonifractor merdipullorum. Lineage (GTDB taxonomy): Bacteria > Bacillota > Clostridia > Oscillospirales > Oscillospiraceae > Pseudoflavonifractor_A > Pseudoflavonifractor_A merdipullorum. The sequence continues at coordinate 23,620 of DXGA01000023.1, forward strand.
CTACGCCCTGATCTCAGCCGGACTTGGCGTCCAGCACCCCTTGGAAACGGTATATCATTGCTGCGGTCCGGGATATTATAGCATTCTGCGGAATTTTGTCAAGAGCGCCTGGAACCAGTCGGGGAGGGGACACTCCACCGTGGTCCGCTCTCCCGTCCGGGGATGGGTGAAGGTGAGGGTGCGGGCGTGGAGACACTGCCCGGCAAGGCCCGGGTAGGGGGTCTTGCTGCCGTACACCGTATCCCCCAGCAGGGGATGGCCGATGTGGGCCATGTGGACCCGGATCTGGTGGGTCCGTCCCGTCTCCAGACGGCAGGCGATGTGGGTGCAACCCTGGAACCGCTCCAGCACGGTGTAATGGGTCACCGCTCTCCGGCCGGTCTGCCAGTCCACCGCCATTTTTTTGCGGTCGGTGCGGTGGCGGGCAATGGGGGCGTCAATGGTGCCGCTGTCCTCTCTGGGGCCGCCCACACAGATGGCCTCATAGCCCCGGTAGAGGGAGTGGTCCTGTAACTGCTCGGCCAGCGCCAGGTGGGTAAAGTCGTTCTTGGCCACGATGAGGAGACCGGAGGTGTCCCGGTCGATGCGGTGGACGATGCCGGGGCGCAGCTCGCCGTTGATGCCCGACAGGCTCCCACCGCAGTGGTGGAGGAGGGCGTTGACCACCGTGCCGTCCGGGTGCCCGGGGGCAGGGTGGACCACCATGCCCACCGGCTTGTTGATGACGATGAGGTCCCCATCCTCATAGACCACATCCAGCGGGATGTCCTGGGGCACCACGTCCACCGGCGCAGGGTCGGCAAGAATCACCGTCACCACGTCGTTTTCCTTGAGCCGCTCGTTTTTCTTGAGGGCTTTGCCCTCCTTTGTCACCTTACCCTCTTCCAGCAGCTTCTGGGCCGCGGAGCGGGTGAGCTGGGGCAGGGTGCGGGCCAGAAAGGCGTCGCACCGTTCGCCGCTCTGGTCAGCCTTCAGTTCCAGTGGCGTCATGGCCGTCCTCCTTCTTGTCCTTGTCCCCAAAGAAGAGGTAGTACACCACAAAGGAGATGCCGCCGCACACGATGCAGATATCGGCCACATTAAAAATGGGGAAGGTCATAAACAGGGTCTGGAACATATCGGTGACATAGCCCAGAAAGGCCCGGTCGATGAGATTGCCCACCGCGCCGGCCAACACCAGAGCCAGAGAGCACATGGGCCATACGCCGGGAAAGGTGCGGCGGAGGATCAGAATCAGGAGAAGAATGGAAGCCGCCAGGGAAATCAGCGTCAGGATCCAGGGGTGCTCCTCCAGCATGGAGAAGGCGGCGCCGGTGTTCTGGGCATAGGTAAGGCCCAGAACGTGGGGCAGAAAGGGGAGCTGCTCCCCCAAGCCGATGTTCAGCCGGACCAGCACCTTGACGATCTGGTCCACCGCCACCAGTACGGCGGCCAAGAGAAGATACAGCATGGCAGACCCCTCCCGTCAGTCGTCGCTGAGATAGTAGGGCTTCATCAGGCTGGGCTGCTCGGTGGAGTCCTTCACCGCGCCGGAGCGGGGGGCCAGCTCGGGGCCGCTGCTCCGCCGTCTGTCGCCGCCGCGGCTGCGGCGCTTCTTGGGTCCGCCGCTGAGCACCTCCAGGGCCGAGACAGGGGGGGGATTATTTTTCTGTCTCCGGCTCTTCTGGGGCTGCTTCACGCTCTCCTGCACCGGCTGGGCGGCCTGTTCCTTCTGGGGCTTGCGGGCCTTCTGGCTGCGGCGATTGCGGGGGGCGGGCTCCTCCTTACCCTGAGAGCGGGAAACGCTGCGGGGGGCCAGCAGACGGGCGGTGGCGTCCATGATGACGTCCCCGGCCAGCGGGTCCCGATGGAAGGCGTGAGACACCGGCTCAGGGGCGGCAGTGCGGGGGGCGGTGGCGGTCAGGGCTTCCTCCAGCGTGGCGGAAGCACGGCGGCCACGGCCGCGGCGCTTTTTCTTGGGCGCTTCCTGCTCCGGCGCGGCAGGAGCCACGGCCACAGGCTCCGCCGGGCGCTCGGCCTTGGCGGGACGCTCGCTCTTGCGGCGCTCGGCCTTGCGGGCACGGGCGGCGGAACGGGCTTCGGCGTCCTCGGGGTTGACGATGCGGCCCTTTTTGTCCCGGGGCAGAGGGGTAAAGACCTCCATGGGCCAGGGATGCTCCTGTACCTCGGGGATGGGCTTGCCCAGCAGCTTTTCGATGGACTTGAGCTCGTCCATCTCGTTGATGTCGCAGAAGGAGATGGCGGTGCCGCCATGACCGGCCCGGCCGGTACGGCCGATGCGGTGGACGTAGGTCTCGGGCACGTCGGGGAGGTTATAGTTGAACACATGGGACAGCTCTTCGATGTCCAGGCCGCGGGCGGCGATGTCGGTGGCCACCAGGGCCTTGATGCGGCCCGCCTTGAAGTCGGCCAGGGCCTGCTGGCGGGCAGTCTGGCTCTTGTTGCCATGGATGGCGGCGGCAGGAACCCCGCCCTTCTGGAGCTCGCCGGCCACTTTGTTGGCCCCGTGCTTGGTGCGGGTGAAGATGAGGGCGTTTTTCACCTGGCTGCTCACCAGCAGGGAGAGGAGGAGCTTTGTCTTGTTGCCCCGGTCCACCCGGTAGAGCTTCTGGTCGATGACTTCCACCGGCGAAGAAACCGGCGTCACCGTCACCCGGGCGGGATCGTGGAGGAGCTGGTTGACCAGTTCGGTCACCTCAGGGGGCATGGTGGCCGAGAAGAAGAGGGTCTGCTTGCGCTTGGGCAGCCACTGGAGGATCTTCTTCACGTCGTGGATAAAGCCCATATCCAGCATCCGGTCGGCCTCGTCCAGCACGAAGATCTCCAGCTTGCCGAAGTCCAGCAGCTTCTGCTGGTAGAGGTCGATGAGACGGCCGGGGGTGGCCACCAGAATATCCACGCCCCGGCGGACGGCGTCCACCTGGGGGGCCTGGCCCACGCCGCCGAAGATCACCGCCGAGCGCAGGCGGAGGTTTTTGCCGTAAGCCTGGATGCTCTCCTGGATCTGGAGGGCCAGTTCCCGGGTGGGGGTGAGAATGAGGGCCCGGATGGGGCGCAGCCCACGGGTATGGGTGGCGGAAAGACGCTGCAGAATGGGGGTGGCAAAGGCGCAGGTCTTGCCGGTGCCGGTCTGGGCGATGCCCAGCACGTCCCGCCCCGCAAGGGCCGGCGGGATGGCCTGTTCCTGGATGGGAGAAGGGGCTTCATAGCCCAGGTCGGCCAGCGCCCCCAGGATGGGCTCGATGAGGCCGAGAGTTTGGAATGTCATAGTGCAGATTCCTTTTCCATTTGATTTGCGGCGACGCTTTTTGCGCCGCCATGACGCACCCGCGCCCGCTGGCGGGGACCAGCGGGCGCGTTGCGATTTGTATTATAGTATAGCATAGCGGCGCTAAAAATACAAGCAAAGAGCGATTGGCTCCCTTTATGCGTCTATGACAGGTCATTTGCAGTCTCATTTTGTCCCCATTGTCCCCCGGCCTATTGAGAAAAATCTTTCCCGATGGTATAACTTTCTTACACTGTCCCCGTTCTTATTGTCACAAGCATGAAAGGAGTGCGCAATATGGAATATTCGATGCAGATCGCAAAATGGGTCAAGCAGTTTCTCGATGAGGACGACTGGCACTATGAGTTCAACGAGGAGAAGGGCGTCTTCAACTTCAACCTCACCCTGAAGGGGAAACTCCAGAGCATCCGCTACCGTATCCTGATCCGCAAGTACGACTACTCCGTCTATACCGTGTGCCCCATGTCCGCCGAGGACTGCCTGCCTCAGATGGCCGAGTTCCTCTGCCGGGCCAACTACGGTCTGGCCAACGGCAACTTTGAGCTGGACTTCCGGGACGGTGAGATCCGCTACAAGTGCTTCGTCAACTGTGACGAGACCGTCCCCGGCAAGGAGACCATCAAGGACAGCATCTATGTCCCCGCCCGCATGTTCACCCGGTACAGCGAGGGCATCCTGGCCGTCCTCTTCAACATGAAGAGCGCCGAACAGGCCGTCAAGGACTGCGAGTCCGCCGACTGACTCCCATATGCAGCAGCCCGCCGCCCATCCCACAGGATGGACGGCGGGTTTTCTATCCTATGCAAATACCTTCTGGATGAGCACCATGTAAAACACCGTCCCGCCGAAGATGGACAGGAGGTTATTGTGCTTCCAGAGGTGGAGGACCACCACCACGATGACCGACAAAATGGCGGGCAGCCAGCTGCCCACAGCGGCCAGCTCCAGCCCGGTCCCGGTGGAGACAAGGGTCCCCAGCCAGGTGAGGAAATGGGTCTCCCGCAGGCAGTAGACAATGAGCATGGCGATGATGGCCGGCGGTAAAACGCGGCCCAGATAGAGCACCAGGCGGGGCGGGTGCTCTCCCCGGTCAAAGAGGAGAAAGGGCACCGCCCGGGTGAAAAAGGTCACCAGCGCCATCACCGCAATGGCGGCAATGGCCTGAGGCACGCTCAGCATACCGACTCCTCCTTTTCCTTCTCTTTTGCATGGTCGGAACGCTCCAACCGCCCCCGGAGCAGGAGCAGCAGGCCCACCATGACCACCAGCGCCGGGGGAAGCATATTCTCCGCCCCCACGATGAGGAGGCTGACCAGCGTCACCCCAAAGCCCAGCAGCGCGGGCAGGTGCTGTTTGACGCTCTCCCACTGCTCCACGGCGATGACCACGAAAAGGGCCGTCATGGCAAAATCCACGCCGGTGGTGTCGATGGGCAGCACCGCCCCCGCCACCGCGCCGATCACCGAACCGGCGATCCAGTAGAGGTGATCCAGCACCGCGATGGAGAAGTAAAACTTCCGGGGGTCCACCCCCTCCGGCGCTTTGGTGCCGCTGATGAGGGCGTAGGTCTCATCGGTCAGGGAAAAGATCATGTACAGCTTTCGCTTCCCCATGCCCCGGAACTTCTCCAGCATGGAAAGGCCATACACCATATGGCGCAGATTGATCAGCAGCGTCATCAGCGCCACCGTGCCCAGCGACGCCGCCGTCGCCAGCAGCGTCACCCCCAGATACTGCCCCGATCCGGCATAGATGGTGAGACTCATGAAAAACGCCCAGATAAAATTGTACCCGATCCCCTCCAGCATCAGCCCGAAGGCGATGCCAATGGCCAGATAGCCCATCAATACCGGCAGCGTCACCGGAAAGGCCGCGGCCAGGGCTTTACGGTCCATTGTGTATCACTCCCTCTTTTTTATTCAACTCGATATTGTACTAAAGTTTTATTCCAAATGCAAGACCGCCGGCTTTTGCCGGCGGTCTTTTTTCATGGGGCGGTTGTTTTTGGAGAAAAACACGGTATAATAATACTATTTAAGATGACATCCTGATAAAAGGAGGAAGCCTCGTGCGCCGTATGCTCTTTATCTACAATCCCCACGCCGGAAAAGGCCAGGTCAAAACCCGTCTTGCCGGCCTTCAGGACGCCTTCGCCCGGGCCGGGTGGCTCATCATCGCCCATCCCACCCAGGGTCCCGGCGACGCCGCCGCTGCCGCCGCTGAACTGGGCGGCAGTGTGGACCGGGTGGTCTGCTGCGGCGGAGACGGCACCCTTCACGAAGTCATTTCCGGCCTGATGGCCTTGAAGCACCGCCCCGAAATAGGCTACATCCCCGCCGGTACCACCAACGACTTTTCCCGCAATCTCCGCCTTCCCCGGGGGATGGACGCCCGGGCGGAGACCGCCGCCGCCGGCTGTCCCAGACCGGTGGACGTGGGCCGCTTCAACGACCAGTATTTTATCTATGTGGCCGCCTTCGGCGCGTTTACCGACGTGTCCTACGACACCCCCCAGTCCTTCAAAAACCTCTTCGGCCATCTGGCCTATGTGCTGGAGGGGGCCGCTCGTCTGCCCAACCTCCACTCCTACCATCTGACGGTGGAGTCCGACGCGGGCAGGGAAGAGGGGGATTTTATCTACGGCATGGTGAGCAACACCGTCTCGGTGGGAGGCTTCCAGAGCAGAGGGCACAATGTCTCTCTGGACGACGGCCTGTTTGAAGTGGTCCTCATCCGCTTCCCCCAGAATCCCGCCCAGTTCCAGAGCATCCTCACTTACCTGATGCAGGGCGGAACAGGAGACGCCGGCGGTATGGTGACGCAGCTGCGCACCGCAAATCTCCGGGTCACTTCCCAGGCGCCCCTGCCCTGGACCCTGGACGGGGAATACGGCGGCGATCCCACCGACACCCACATCCAGGTGGTCAAACAGGCCGTGTCCATCGTCTACGGCAAGTAAAAAATCACCCTTCCCGCAGGGTACGGCGGCTGCGTGCCAGCAGTATCCACGCCCCCACGGCCAGCGCCAGCTCGGTCACCGGCATGGCCCACCAGAGCGCCGCCGGCGCAACCACCGCCGGGAGCAGCAGGATCAGCCCGCCGCTCACCACCAGTCCACGGCCCAGAGAAAGGCCCAGGGCGATGGGCGCTCTCATCACCGACTGGAAGTAGAAGGGCATGAGGATATTAAAGGGAAGCAGTACATAGGAGACGGCATAGGCCCGGATGATCTCCGGCGCGATATCCAGCACCGCCTGGGTGGGTTTCATGAAGAGATATACGATCCCGGTGGGGAAAAGCTCATTGGCCGCGCACCACACCGCGCCCAGTACAAAGGCCGTGCCAATGGACAGCCGCAGCACCTGGAGCACCCGGCGGTATTTTTCGCCGCCGTAGTTGGTGGACAGCAGGGGCTGGGCCGCGTTGCCCACGCCGTAGGCGCAGGACTGGACCAGCATGGTCACGTTGGCGATGACACCGTACACCGCCAGCGCGTCGCTGCCGAAATAGCGCATGATCTGGTTATTGAAGAGGGTGGAGAGCACCCCCACCGCCGCATCCATCAAAAAGCTGGGCGCGCCCGACACCCCCACCCGGGCCAGCGTGGCCAGCGGACGGTCCACTTTGCAAAAGCGCAGGGTGCATTTCTTGGAAAAGAAATGGGTGCACAAGATCAAAAAGGCCATGACCTGGCCCAGCGCCGTGGCCAGACCTGCGCCGGCGATGCCCATATCGCAGGTGAAGACAAAGAAGTAGTCGCCAAAAATATTGAACACGCCGCCCACGATCACCGCCAGGGTGGCCTTCTGGGGCGCGCCGTCGTTGCGCAGGAAGGAGCTCAAAAGCTGACCGATGAGAAAGAGGGGGGCGGCCAGGGTCACCCAGTCCACATATTTCCGGGCCAAAGGCAGCAGCTGGGCCGAAGCGCCGAAGAGGGTGAGCAGCTCATCCCGGAAGAGGAACAGCGCCACCCACAGCAGCGCCGCCGCGCCGCAGGCCCCGATAAAGGACATGGTCCAGTATTGATCGCCCCGCTCCTTGTCTCCGGCGCCCCGGGCCGTGCTCATCAGCACCGCGCCGCCCACGCCGAACAGCATACCAAGACTGAAAAACATGCTCCAAAGGGGCATGATCACCGCCAGCGCCGCCGCGCCGTCGGGGCCCTCGTACTGGCCCACCACGATACAGTCCACCAGGGCATAGATGGATGTGATGAGGGAGCTGCCAAAGCAGGCGGCCAGATAGCGGAAGTAGAGCGGCTTCACCGGCCGCGTCAAGAGGTCCATTGCCATTCGTCCTTTCTTTTGATTTCTGATTTCGCGCAAAGGGCACAAGTCAAAAAAAGCCGGATAAGACTGCGGACCCGGTCCGCCATCTTATCCGGTACAACACAAGATACCCTCCGATGACAGGACCTATCCTAGCATAGTCCATCTATCCTGTCAATAGGGGCCTTTTTTCGTACACAGGGAGAGAATACCATGAATTATCACGCTGGAACTTACGACATTGCGGTCATCGGCGCCGGACACGCCGGCATCGAGGCCGCGCTGGCCGCCGCCCGCATGGGGCTGGAGACCATCTGCTTTACCGTCAATCTGGACGCGGTGGGCAATATGCCCTGCAACCCCGCCATCGGCGGCACCGGCAAGGGCCATCTGGTGCGGGAGCTGGACGCGCTGGGCGGTGAAATGGCCAAAGCCGCCGACGCATCCTGTATCCAGTACCGGGTGCTCAACAAGGGCAAAGGTCCGGCGGTCTGGTCCCTCCGGGCCCAGGCCGACCGCCGCCGCTATCAGGAGCGGATGAAGCACACCCTGGAAAACCAGCCTCACCTCTGGGTCAAGCAGGGGGAAGTGGTCGAAGTGCTCATCGATGAGACCGGCGCGGTCTCCGCCGTGCGCACCGCCACCGGCGCCACCTACGCCGTCAAGGCGGCCGTCATCGCCACCGGCACCTATCTGGGGGGACGGACCATCACCGGCGAGGTGCAGCGCACCTCCGGCCCCGACGGCATGGCCGCCGCCCTGCCCCTCACCGATTCCCTCCGCCGTCTGGGGCTCAACCTCCGCCGCTTTAAGACCGGCACCCCGCCCCGCATCCACCGCCGCAGCGTGGATGTTTCCAAAATGGAGCTTCAGGTGGGGGACGAGATCCCCGTGCCCTTCTCCTTCTCCACGGCGGAACCGCCGGAAAATCAGGCGGTGTGCTACCTCACCTATACCAACGAGGCCACCCATGCGGTCATCCGGGCCAATCTGGACCGTTCGCCCCTTTTCTCCGGCGTCATCGAGGGTGTGGGTCCCCGTTACTGCCCCTCCATCGAGGATAAGGTGGTCCGCTTTGCCGACAAGCCCCGCCACCAGCTCTTTCTGGAGCCCATGGGACTCAACACCGAAGAGCTTTATTTACAGGGCTTTTCCTCCTCCCTCCCCGAGGAGGTACAGGTGGAAATGCTCCACACCATTCCCGGTCTGGAGCACGCCGACATGACCCGGGCGGCCTACGCCATCGAGTATGACTGCGTGGACCCCACCGACTTGCGCCCCACCCTGGAGTGCAAGGCCGTCCCCGGCCTTTACGGCGCGGGACAGTTCAACGGCTCCTCCGGCTACGAAGAGGCGGCGGTGCAGGGCTTTATGGCGGGCGTCAACGCGGCGCTGAAAATTTTAGGCCGTCCGCCCCTCATCCTCCGGCGGGATCAGGGCTATATTGGGGTGCTCATCGACGATCTGGTCACCAAGGGCACCAACGAGCCTTACCGCATGATGACCTCCCGCACCGAGTACCGCCTCCTCCACCGGCAGGACAACGCCGACCAGCGGCTTTCCGCCATCGGCCATGCTCTTGGGTTGGTGGATGATGCATCGTACCAGCGGGTGGTGGAAAAATATCAGCAGGTGGACAAAGAGGAAAAACGGCTGGAACACGCCGGCGCGTCCCCTTCGCCCGCCCTGGACGAGATGCTGGCCTCCCACGGCGAGCCCCCCGCCCCCAACGGGGCCCGGCTGGCCGATCTCCTCCGCCGTCCCCGCATCGGTTATGACGATCTGGCCCCCTTTGACCCCGCCCGTCCGGAACTGCCGGCGGCGGTGAAGGAGAGCGTGGAAATTTCGGTGAAATACCGGGGCTATATTGAAAAGCAGCTGCGGCAGGTGGCGGAAATGCGGCAGCTGGAGGAAAAACCGCTGCCCGCCGATCTGGACTACCTGAACATGGACGGTCTCCGGCTGGAGGCCCGGCAGAAGCTGGACCGCATCCGCCCGCTGAACGTGGGACAGGCCAGCCGCATCTCGGGCGTCAGCCCGGCGGACATCGCCGTTTTGCTGGTCGCCATGCAGAAAGCGTGAAGATATCTTCCGTGTATCCATCCACATAAAAAGGAGCATTTATGAAAGAAAAGCTGGTATTGGGCCTTTCCGGCGGCGTGGATTCGGCTGTTGCCGCCCGGCTGCTGGCCCGGGACTATGACGTGACCTGTCTCTGGCTGGACATCGGCCTGGGCGGGGAGGAGGACGCCGCCGCCGTGGCCCGCTCGCTGGACCTGCCCTTCCGCAAAGGAGACATCCGCCCGGCGCTGGAGCGGGAGGTGTGCGCCCCCTTTGCCGCGGCCTATCAGGCGGGCAAGACGCCCTTGCCCTGCGCCATGTGCAATCCGGCGGTGAAATTCCCCGCCCTGCTGGCCCTGGCCGACGAGATCGGCGCGCCCTATGTGGCCACGGGCCACTACGCCCGCAAGGACACCGGCCCCGACGGCCGGGCGCGGCTGCGCAAGGGCAAGCCCTCCAACGACCAATCCTATATGCTGGCCCGTCTGCCCCAGGAGATTTTATCCCGGTGCGTCTTCCCGCTGGGGGACTACGAAAAGACCGAAGTGCGGGAATTGGCCCGTTCCTTTGGGATTCCGGTGGCCGACAAGCCCGACTCCATGGAAATTTGCTTTATTCCCGACGGCGATTACGCCGCCTGGCTGGAGCAGCGGGGCTTTTCCACACCGGAGGGAAACTTTGTGGACAGGGACGGCAACGTGCTGGGCCGCCACAAGGGCATCCATCATTACACGCTGGGACAGCGGCGGGGGCTGGGGGTCTCCGGGCCTCACCGGTATTTTGTCTCCGCCATTCGCCCCGACCGGGCGGAGGTGGTACTGTCCGACGGCTCCGATCTCTATGTGTCTCAGGCCCGGTGCACCGCCCTCAACTGGGTGGCGCTGGCCGGATTGACAGCGGACCGGAGCTGTACGGTACGTTTCCGCCACTCCAAGGCGGAGACCGAAGCGGTTCTCCACCCCAATGGAGATTTTGTGGACATTTCCACCCTGACCCCCGCCCGGGCACCCACCCCGGGCCAGCTGGCCGTCTTCTACGAGGACGACATCGTGCTGGGCAGCGGCTGGATCGTATGAGAAAACGCGGACGTCCCGTTAGGGATGTCCGCGTCAGACTGTCAATCAAGTGAAATACCGTGCAAAAAATAAGGTACTTTCATAGACACGGGGGACCACAAGGGTCGCCCCTACGGGATGAGAGGTACAACATTACCCCGCCGAGGGCGGCGGGGCCCACAGGAAAGATGGAACCGGCGGATTATATCCTCGGTCTGGACGAGTAGCAAAAAAGCCTGATCCCCGGCACATTTGCCAAGAGGGATCAGGCTTTTCTCTATGAAAGAAACCGCTTTCCTTTACGCAGTCGGAAGCTTTCTTTGGTTACTTTCTTTCTCGAAAGAAAGTAACCCCGTCAGATAGCGCCGCACCAGGTCGAAGGCATGGTGGGCCGCCACGGTGCGGATACGCTCCCGGCCGCTGCCTGCCCGCACCTGGCGCACATAGGCGCCCTGCTCGGTGGCGATGGCCACATACACCAGTCCCACCGGATTGCCCCGGTCGTCCGAGTCAGGACCGGCCACGCCGGTGGTGGACACCGCGATGTCACACCCCAGCACCCGACAGGCGCCCTCCGCCATGGCCTTGGCCACCGGCTCCGACACCGCGCCGTATTGGGCCAGCATCCCCGCCGGGACCCCCAGCACCCCTTCCTTTACTTCGCTGGCGTAGCTCACCACGCCCCCGCGGAACACCTCCGACGCGCCGGGCAGATCGGTCATCCGTTTGGCGATCAGGCCGCCGGTGCAGCTCTCCGCCGTGCCGAAGGTCTTTTTCCGCCCCTTCAGCAGGGCCAGCACCCCTTCCTCCAGAGAACCGATGTCCGCGCCGTACACTTTATCGCCGAAAATCCCCCGCAGCTGGGCCTCCACCGGCGCGATGAGGGCAATGGCCTGGTGGTAGTCCGCCGCCTTGGCGGTGATGCGCAGCTCGCACTCGCCCTCCTTGGCGTAGGGGGCCAGGGTGGGATTGGTCATGACCTGCATCTCATCCCGCAGCCGGGCCTCCATGGCCGACTCGCCGATGCCGAAGAGCTTCAGCGTCCGGGAGACGATCACCCCGTCGGCCAGCGCCATCAGGTAGGGAATGGCCCGATACTGGAACATGGCCCGGCACTCTCTGGGCGGGCCGGGCAGCATGATGACCCGCACGCCGTCGGCTTCAAAGGCGCAGCCCGGCGCGGTGCCCCAGTCGTTGGAAAAGATGGTGCAGCCCTCGGGCAGCATGGCCTGCTGGAGGTTGTTGTCCGTCATGGGACGGTCCGGATGGAGCCGGGCAAAATAGGCCCGGATGCGCCGGGCCGATTCCTCGTCAAAGACCAGCTTTTTCCCAAAACACTCGGCCAGCACGTTTTTGGTCAGGTCATCACAGGTGGGACCCAGTCCGCCGGTGGTGATGATCAGGTCCGCCCGGGTCTTGGCCAGCTCCACCGCCGCTTTCAGCCGCTGGGGGTTATCGCCCACCACGGTGTGGTAGTAGACGTTGATGCCCAGGGTAGAAAGCCCCTGAGAGAGCATCTGGGCGTCGGTGTTGGCGATGTTGCCCAGCAGCAGTTCCGTCCCCACGGCGATGAGTTCCGCGGTATGTGACATAACGATGCACTTCCTTTTCTGGTTTGGACAGGTCAGGATGGTTTAGGGGTCGATCTTGATGCGCTCGATGCCGTCCACCGCCGAGCGAACCATGGACGCAATGTCCAGATTGGCCTCGGCCGCCCGGCACTCCTCCTCGGTGGGACGGAGCCGGGGGTGGCGGGGGGTAAAGACGGTACAGCAGTCCTCATAGGGCAGGATGGAGGTCTCAAAGGTGCCGATCTTGCGGGCGATGGTGACGATCTCCTCCTTGTCCATACCCACCACCGGGCGGAGAATGGGCAGGTCGGTCACCGCGCTGGTCACCCCCATGGCCTCCATGGTCTGGCTGGCCACCTGGCCCAGACACTCGCCGGTGACCAGCGCCCCGGCCTGCACCCGCTCCGCCACCTGAGTGGCAATGCGCATCATGAAGCGGCGCATGATGATGGTGAACATATCCTCGGGGCAGGAGCGGCGCAGCTCCTCCTGGATGGCGGTGAAGGGCACCACATGGACCACCAGACGGCCGCACCAGGGGGTCAGCTCCTTGGCCAGGGTGAGGACCTTTTCCTTGGCCTCTTCGGAGGTGTAGGGGTAGGAGAAGAAATGGACCATATCCAGGGCAATACCCCGCTTGGCGATCATCCAGGAGGCCACGGGGGAATCGATGCCGCCCGAGAGGAGGGACACCGCCCGGCCGTTGACCCCCACCGGCAGACCGCCGGCGCCCGGCTTGGGATCGGCGTGGACATAGGCCGCCGCGTCCCGCACTTCCAGATGGACGGTCAGCTCGGGGTTGTGGACATCCACCTGGAGGTTGGGGTAGCGCTCGTCCAGCTCGCCGCCCACCCACTGGGACAGCTGAATGGAGGTCATGGGGAAGGTCTTATCGGCCCGCTTGGACTCCACCTTAAAGGTTTTCGCCCGGGAGAGTTCCTCCCCTAGGTAGGCGCAGGCCGCCTCCAGCATCTCTTCCTTGGTCTTGCCGCAGGCTCTGGCCCGGGACAGACCCACGATGCCGAACACCCGGCTCATGGCCTCATAGGCCCGGTCCATGTCGCAGTCGGGGCTCTGGGGCTCCACGTACATGGTGGACTGCTTGGTGTACACCTTGAACTTGCCCAGGGCGCGGAGACGGCGCTGGGCGTTGGCGATGAGTTTATCCTCAAACCGGCGGCGGTTCAGGCCCTTGAGCACCAGCTCGCCCAGCTTGAGCAGAATGATTTCTTCCATAATCGGTTCCTTTCTGGTCCTTTCCATTTGGTAAGGTACATTATATCCGATTTGCAGGCATGAGGCAAGGGAAACGGCCCGCCGCCTGTGGGCCCCGCCGCCCTCGGTGGGGCAATCCCCTTTCTCTCCAGACAAACAAGTCCCCCGGACGCATACTGAACTGCCCCAGATTGATCGGACAGCACAAAAAAGAGCCCTGGTAGGAAATATTGAGTTTTAGGAGAAGCGTCGCGCAAGCGGCGCTTCTCCAGTTTTTAACTGGATGCGCTCATGGTTGTAGAAGTAAATATAGTGGTCAATCATCTCATTGGCTTCCGAGAAAGTGGCTGGTTTGTGTCGGTAGATGCACTCCGTTTTGAGAATGGAGAAGAAATTTTCCGCCATGGCATTGTCATACGGATTTCCGCATCTTGACATCGAAGGCGTAATGCCGTATTGTTGAGTCAGCTTGAAATATGCTTGGGATGTGTATTGAAAGCCTTGGTCGCTGTGGAGCTGCAACTCCGCAGCGATCCTCTTTTTCTCCTGCTTCATAGCCAGGCGGATGGTGTCCAGAACCAGATTTACTGTTTGCTGTGTTCCAGTTTTGTAAGCGACAATGCGGTTGTCGTAGAGGTCCCGAATCATAGACAGGTACAGCACACCCTGCTTGGTGTGGATGTAGGAGATGTCTGTTACCCATTTGCTGTTTGGCTTGTCCGCATGAAACTCCCTGTTCAGCAGATTTTTGTACTTGTGTACCTGCTGACCCATCTGCTTCCATTTCCTGCGTCGGCGGATTTCAGACAGCAGCTCATATTTCTTCATGATCCGCAGCACCGTTTTCGGATTGCAGAAAATATTCTGACTTTTCAGCCATAACCATATCCGCCGGTATCCATAAGTACGAAAACTACGCTCCCGCTGCTGCGCAATCACTTCCGCAAGAGCTGCGTCCCTTTCCGCCCTGCCCATGCGATGGACAAAGGCATAGTAGCCGCTTCTGGATACTCCGAAGAATTTGCACATGACTGACACGGGATACTCTGCTCTGTGACGATAGATGACGTGGTATTTTATCCTTACTTTCACTTCCTTTCTGCCAAGCGCAGAAAATCCCGCAGTAGTTTGTTCTCCATACGAAGTCGCTGGATCTCATAAGCCTGCTCCGACACAATGTCTCTTGGCGCGGAATTTTTCCTCGGCCGTCCTTTGGGCCGCGGAAGAATGCCAGCTTCTAACCTGCGTTCCTTTCTCCGCTCACGCTTAAGTAGACTTTTTACCACCTGTTTATCCCGGAAACCATAGTATTCTGCAATTTCCCGCTGCGTTTTTCCCTCTGCCAGCATGGCCTTGATCTCTGGCAGAAGCACTTGAACATGTGTGTAATTTCGTTTCTTCATGACAAAGCCCCCCTGATGTAGTCTATTTTCCTACATCAGGGGGGCTTTTGTCACTGTCCATTTTTACTGGACCTGTTCAATACGCGTCCGGGGGACCGTTCTATTCTGCCGTTTCCGGCAGACAATCTTACTTGTAGAGCTCGGTCAGCTTCATCAGGTGCTCGTAGCGCTCCTTGGCAGCCTCCTCGTTCTGAGCGAAGAGCTCCTTGGCGCGGTCGGGGAAGGACCGGGTCAGGGAGGAGTAGCGAGCCTCGTTCAGCAGGAACTCCTGATAGCCGCCGGCGGGAGCCTTGGAATCCAGAGTGAAGGGATTCTTGCCCTCGGCCTTGGCAGCGGGATTGAAGCGGAACAGGTTCCAGTAGCCGCAGTCAACGGCCTTCTTCATCTCGCCCTGGCAGTTGGTCATGCCGCCCTTGATGGAGTGCATCTCACAGGGAGCATAGCCGATGACCAGAGAAGGACCATGGTAGTTGACAGCCTCGTTGATGGCCTTCAGGGTCTGGGCCTGGTTGGAGCCCATGGCCACCTGAGCCACGTACACATAGCCGTACTGCATGGCGATCTCAGCCAGGCTCTTCTTGGGCGTGGTCTTACCGGCAGCGGCGAACTGAGCCACCTGGCCGATGTTGGAGGACTTGGAAGCCTGACCGCCGGTGTTGGAGTACACCTCGGTGTCGAAGACGAAGACGTTGACATCCTCGCCGGAAGCCAGGACGTGGTCCAGACCGCCGTAACCGATGTCGTAAGCCCAGCCGTCGCCGCCGAAGATCCACACGGCCTTCTTGCTCAGGTACTCCTTGTCAGCCAGAACTTCCTTGGACAGCGCGCAGCCGGCGGCAGCGGCCTTCTCCAGCTCGGCGACCAGAGCCTTGGTGGCGTCGCCATTGGCCACGCCGTCCTCGGCGGTCTCGAAGTACTTGGCGGCAGCAGCCTTCAGCTCGGCGGAAGCCTGCTCGGCGTCAGCGATCTCCTTGACCTTGGCCTGGAGGCGCTCACGGATGGCCTTCTGGCCGTAGTACAGGCCCAGGCCGTGCTCGGCGTTATCCTCGAACAGGGAGTTGGCCCAAGCGGGACCCTTGCCTTCCTTGTTGACGGTGTAGGGAGAGGTAGCAGCGGGGCCGCCCCAGATGGAGGAACAGCCGGTGGCGTTGGAGATGTACATACGCTCGCCGCAGACCTGAGTCACCAGACGGGCATAAGCGGTCTCGGCACAGCCGGCGCAGGAGCCGGAGAACTCCAGCAGAGGCTGCTTGAACTGGCTCTCCTTGACGGTGTTGGTGTTCTCCATGTCGGCCTTGGGAGCAACCTTGGCCACCATGTAATCGAACACGTCCTGCTGGGCAGCCTCGCCCTCCTGGGGAACCATGGTCAGAGCCTTCACGGGGCAGACCTTGGCGCACACGCCGCAGCCCATACAATCCAGGGGAGACACGGCGATGGCGAACTTGTAAGTGCCCTTGCCCTTGCCGGCCTTGATGTCCACGATCTTGGAAGCCTCGGGAGCGGCAGCAGCCTCAGCCTCGGTCAGAGCGTAGGGACGGATGGTGGCGTGGGGGCAGACGTAGGAGCACTGGTTACACTGGATGCACTTCTCAGCGTCCCAGGTGGGAACGGTCACGGCAACGCCGCGCTTCTCGTAGGCGGAAGCGCCCTGCTCGAAGGTGCCGTCCACGTGATCCACGAAGGCGGAAACAGGCAGGCTGTCGCCGTCCATCTTGTCGATGGGCACCAGCAGATCCTTGACCATCTTGACGGTGGCGGGACGGCCTTCCATGACGGTCTCGGTGGTCTCGTCCTGAGCGGTGGCCCAGGAAGCGGGAACCTCGAACTTCTTGAAGGCGGTGGCGCCGATGTCGATGGCCTTGTGGTTCATGTCCACGATATCCTGGCCCTTCTTCAGGTAGGAGTGGGTGGCGGCATCCTTCATGTACTGGATGGCCTCAGCCTCGGGCATAACCTTGGCCAGAGCGAAGAAGGCGGACTGCAGGATGGTGTTGGTACGCTTGCCCATGCCGATCTCGATGGCCAGGTCGATGGCGTTGATGGTGTAGACCTGGATGTTATGCTCGGCAATGTAGCGCTTGGCCACGGCGGGCATGTGGTGATCCAGTTCCTCATCGCTCCACTGGCAGTTGATCAGGAAGGTACCGCCGTCCTTGACGTCACGGACCATGGGGAAGCCCTTCACGATGTAGGAAGGCACATGGCAGGCGACGAAGTCGGCCTTGTTGATGTAGTAGGGAGCGCGGATGGCCTCGTCACCGAAACGCAGGTGGCTGATGGTCACGCCGCCGGTCTTCTTGGAGTCGTACTGGAAGTACGCCTGCACATACTTATCGGTGTGGTCACCGATGATCTTGATGGAGTTCTTGTTGGCGCCAACGGTACCGTCGCCGCCCAGGCCCCAGAACTTGCACTCGATGGTGCCGGGAGCAGCGGTGTTGGGGGCGGGCTTCTCCTCCAGGGACATGCCGGTCACGTCGTCCACAATGCCGATGGTGAACTGAGCCTTGGGGGCAGCCTTGGTCAGCTCCTCGTACACGGCGAAGACGGAAGCGGGCGGGGTGTCCTTGGAACCCAGGCCGTAACGGCCGCCGATGACGGTCTTATCGGTGATGCCGGCGTTGGCCAGAGCGGTCACCACGTCCAGGTACAGGGGCTCGCCCTGAGCGCCGGGCTCCTTGGTGCGGTCCAGGACGGCGATCTTCTTGGCGGTGGCGGGGATGGCAGCCAGCAGCTTGTCAGCGCGGAAAGGACGATACAGGCGGACCTTCACCAGGCCGACCTTCTCGCCGTGGGCGTTCAGGTAGTCGATGACTTCCTCGGCCACGTCGCAGATGGAACCCATGGCGATGATGACGCGGTCGGCATCCTCAGCGCCGTAGTAGTTGAACAGCTGATAGTTGGTGCCCAGCTTGGCGTTGACCTTGCCCATGTACTCCTCGACGATGCCGGGGACAGCGTCATAGTACTTGTTGGAGGCCTCACGATGCTGGAAGAACACGTCGCCGTTCTCGTGGGAACCACGCATCACAGGACGGTCGGGGTTCAGGGCGCGCTTGCGGAAAGCGTCCACAGCGTCCATGTCCACCATTTCCTTCAGGTCCTCGTAATCCCAGATGGCGACCTTCTGGATCTCGTGGGAAGTACGGAAACCGTCGAAGAAGTTGATGAAGGGCACGCGGCTCTTCAGGGTAGCCAGGTGAGCGACGGCGGACAGGTCCATGACCTCCTGCACGTTGCCCTCGGCCAGCATGGCAAAGCCGGTCTGGCGGCAGGCCATGACGTCGGAGTGATCGCCGAAGATGTTCAGCGCGTGGCTGGCCACGGTACGGGCGGACACGTGGAACACGCAGGGCAGCAGCTCGCCGGCGATCTTGTACATGTTGGGGATCATCAGCAGCAGGCCCTGAGAGGCGGTGTAGGTGGTGGTCAGGGCGCCGGCGGCCAGGGAGCCGTGGACGGTACCCGCAGCACCGGCCTCAGACTGCATCTCGATGACCTTGACGGTGGTGCCGAAGATGTTCTTGCGGCCCGCGGCAGCCCACTGGTCCACATTGTCGGCCATGGGGCTGGAGGGGGTAATGGGGTAGATACCCGCGACCTCGGTGAAGGCGTAGGATACATG
>DXGA01000024.1 GCA_019114165.1 Candidatus Flavonifractor merdipullorum
GGCAAGAATGGTCTGCTGACCAATGATGCCTGGGGTTCCATCAATGGTTTTACCAGCGAGAAAAAAGTGGTATTTGTTCCGACTACCTTTACCCACCCCGCCCTGGCTGCCAATGAGGACGGTAGCTATCAGGTCCGTCTGGTCGGCACCACTGCTGAGGTCACCCTGACCAAGGCCGCCAAGCTGTCCTCCTCCATCACCCTGAACAAGGAATGCACCGTGGCGCTGCCCTACACTGAGAACGCCACCATTGACTTTGACGCCCTGCGGGAGAACATTTTCAACACCGTCGTTGCTTCTACCACTCCTGAGCTGACCGTGGGTGATGTGACCATCGAGTATTATGCTACCGCCATGACCGGCGCGGTGGGCGATTTGGGCAAGGCCTGGATGCCCCTGGAGGGCGGCAAAAAGAGCGGACTGAATTACCCCGCCATCTCTGAAGGTGATCAGGAAATCCGCATTTCCTACGCCGGGACCGACACCGTTTACGGTACTTCCGCTGAGACCACCGTTACCATCGCTGAGCGTCCCCAGGTCCAGTTCAACCTGAACGAGGGCCCCTACGAGGTCGGCATGGTGTTCACCAACGACCAGGGCTATGACTACAAGGCTACCGCCGCCGTCATTTATAATGCCGTTGTGGCGTCTACCGAGAACCCCGCCAATCTTACCGCCGATCAGGTGAAGGTTGAGTATAACGCTGATCCTACCGGTATCACTAATACCTTTAAGCCACTGGACTATACCGACCTGGGCGGCTTGGTGAAGTTCGGCACCGGCACCTGGGAAATCCGTATTTCCTGGCCCGGCAATCAGGAGTATAAGGGCAATTCCGTCACTGTAAGCGTCACCACGACTGATAGCCGCGCAGCCAGCACCGTGGCCCTCAAGTCCGGCGCGTCCTTTACCTACAACATGGATGCCGAAGTGATGAAGCAGGCCATCTTTGACAACGTCATTGACTGGGAGAACTCTACTCTGCCTGCCAAGGAGACCCTGAGTGCTGACAATTTTGTCATTGAGTACTATGGCGAGGCTATTCTTTTTGACGGCGGAATTGATTCCGGCATCAAGAATTGGGTGCCTGTCGAGGGTAAGAGCTATGATCTGGGCGAGGTGAATCTGGGCACTTATCCCCAGATGGGCGCCGGTGAGCAGCAGATCCGTATCAGCTTCAACGGCAGCGCCGATTACCGTCCCAGCGAGAACACCGAGGGTACCGTCACCGTCAACAAGGCCAAGGTCAGCGTGAAGGTCAACTCCACCAATATCTACGCCGACGAAAGCCTGCCCGCTAACTTCATCACCACCGACCCCGCCGACACGTTCGATATGTACACCATCTATGCCGGTGTGACCAGCAACGTGACCACCGGCATCTATCTGGACCTGCCCGAGCGCTACACCGACAGCGCGATTCTCAAGCTGCTGGACCCCATTGTGAAAAAGCTCTATGGTAAGTCCTTTACCCAGATGCTCAACGACGGTGTGACCGTGGGCGAGCTGCGGGAGCTGTTCAGCACCCAGGAGCTGCTGGACCTGCTGGATAAGCTCAACATCGACACCGGCACCTTCGGCCAGATTCTGACCGTCATCAACAAGCTGCCCGGCGTTCTGGACAGCGTGCGCATCTCCTTCGGCACGCCCAACCGCGCGGGCCTCTACACCGTGGCCGCTGTCACCGACAATAAGAACTACGAGACCGGCGTGGGTATGGGCTTCCTGCTGGTCAAGATGCGCTTCTCCGGCCCCAAGCTCACCTGGGATCAGGAGATTTCCGGCGGTAAGCTGACCGCCGAGCAGGCCAAGACCTTTAACTTCGGCGCCACCCTGAGCTATAACGGCGACACCACTGTGGACCAGAGCGGCGTGCATTACCTGTACTCCGGCTTCACCAGCAAGTGGAAGATCTACTCCAGCACCACCACCCCTCCCACTGAGCCTGGCCGCTATGTGGTGACCGTCTGCATCCTGGGCGGCAACTACATGGCCGCCCCCATCACCCGTTCCTTCCAGATCACGAAGTAAGCATTGAAAAAACTGCCGGGAGCCGTTAAAGTTACGGTTCCCGGCAGTTTGCCTTATAAAAATCAAAACTCCATTGCCATCCGGCTGGACTCCTCTTCGGTGAGGGGAGTGACCTGGCCGTCCATGACCCGGTAGACCCGCTGGCAGAGGTTGAGGACGCTGGGCCGGTGGGTGGTGACGATACAGGTCTTATTGGGCCGCTGGCGGATGATATTGCGCAGCACCTGCCGTTCGGTGGCCACGTCCAGAGCCGAGGTGGCCTCGTCCAGCAGCAGGACGGGGGCGTCCTTCAAAATGGCCCGGGCAATGGCCAGACGCTGGGCCTGTCCCTCCGAAAGACCACGGCCCCGCTCTCCCAGCGGGCTGTGGATGCCGTTGGGCAGCTGGGACACAAAATCCCACGCGCAGGAGAGTTTCAGCGCCTCTTCCAGCTCGTCGTCGGTGGCGTCCTCCTTCACCATGCGCAGATTCTCAGCCACGGTGCCCGACAGCAAGGTGTTGCCCTGGGGCACATAGGAAAAGAGGTGGCGGGTCTCGGCGTTCATCTCCACCTCCAGCGCATTCCCTGCTTTCAGGTACGCCCGGCCTTCCTGAGGGCGCACCAGGCCCAGCATCAGCCGGATCATGGTGGTTTTGCCCTCACCGGAAGGTCCCACAAGCGCCACGATCTCTCCCGGCCGGGCGATGAAGTCCGACTGACGGATCACCGGTGCACCGCTGCCGTAGGAAAAGGTCAGGCGGGACATACACACCTGAAAACCGTCGGCGGCAAAGGGGTCCAGCGCGCTGCTGGACGGAATATGCGGCTCTTTTTTCAGCTGCACCAGTTCCCGGATACGCCGGGCGGACACCGCGCTGGACAAAAAGGAGGGAACCACCCCCACCAGCGTATTGAAGGTGGAGGAGAGTTTGGTGCTCTGGGAGAGAAAGAGCGTCATGGTGCCGTAGACGATCTTCCCCGACCAGAGGAGGTACAGGCAGTAGCCAAAGGCCGCCAGCTGCACCGCCGAGCCCAGCAGAGAGAGGACCGCTTCGGTCTGGATGGTAAAGAGATTGTAGTCCAGGCTGACCTGCTTGAATTTGCGCTGCCAGCGGCGAAGCCGCACGCCGCACCGCTCCATAAGGCCAAAGCTCTTGATGGTATCCAGATTATAAAAGGTCTCCGCTTCAAAGGTCATGAGATGGCTTCCCATCTCTTTCACGGCCTCGTTGTGGGCCCGCATCCGCTTGAGCATCCAGCGGGAGGAAAAGAGCAGCGCCGGCGCACTGGCCAGCGCAATGAGAGCCATGGCCACATCGTAGTGGAGAATGACAAAAAAAGTAGCGAAAAAGGTGTAGAGGGCAATGACCAGATTGGGCAGCCAGCTCACCGCGTTGGAGGCCACCGTACTCACATCGCTGTTGAAGCGGTTGAGGACGTCGCCGTTGGCGTAGCGGCTCAGCTCCAGCCAGTCGGCGTCCAGCACCTTGTCAAAGATGGAAGCCTGAATGTCGTTGTTTACCACCAGACTGATTTTGGTGGAAACACGGGAGATCAGGCTCTTGAATACCAGGCTGAACAGCGCCGAACCGATCATCAGGGCGATCATCAGTCCCAGCTTGGAGGTCTGATAACCGGTGATGATATCAATGGTGTACTTGCTGGCCACCGCCGACACCAGCCCCAGGGAGGAGCTGACCACACCCAGCACCACATAGACCAGTACCGCCCACTTGTAGCGCCTGGTATAGCCAAAAATCCACCGCCAGTCCTCCAGCACCTCACCAAAGGTGCCTGACTTCAGCCGGTCCAGCAGCATTCCCAGCGCCGCCGAACCCAGCACGGAGGACGGATTATCCTTTTCTGTCTGCATGCGCAGGTTCTCCTCTCTTCATCCGGGCAAACAGGCCGTAGACCCGCCGCAGCATGGGGCGCAGGGGCAAAAGAGTCAGCCAGGGACCGGCGAAAAAATCCCACCAGAAATCCCCGGGCCCGATCCAGCGGCCTTTGCGGAACACCTGGGTAACCACGCCGAAGACCTGCTCCGGCAGGATGGGCCCCTCTATGACGGTCTGCTCGTCGCCCACCAGATAGTAACGGCCCTCTCCGTCCACACGGCAAATGCGGTGCATCACATAAGCGCCGTTGCGCCGGCGAAAGAAGGCCATGTCGCCCCGCTTCAACGGGTGGTCCGGACGGCAGAAGCGGATCTGATCCCGGCCGTGGACCAGAAAGGGGGTCATACTGTGTCCAGTGATGGTGAGGGCCACGGTGTGCCCCTCCCTGACCAGGTCGATGAGCACCGGGAGAAAGGTCTGGGTATCCACGATGCGCTTGGGCTGTTCTTCCATAGACGCCTCCAAACAGAAATGGCCGAAATGGCCCTGGGTTTCCCCTATAATTTAGCAATCTTTTACACAAATGTCAACTGCAGCGGCGAAACGGTGGACAGGGGACAGGGGGCGTGGTACAATAAAATCCAACTGGGAAAGAGAGGAAGTGAGGACTGTGGAGGGGTATCAGCTCCAGCTGCTGGAGGCCATGGGCGCGGCGCTGACAGGAGGCGTATGCGCTGTCCATCTGGAAGGGGAAGCGGAGTGGAACCGGCTGTGGCAGTTGGCCGGGGAGCAGAAGGTGACGGCCTTGGTGACAGACGTGCTGGCCCCGCAGCTGCGGCGGCAGGGGCTGTCCACATTGCCCGCCTTAAAGGGGGAGGTATTCCACACGGTCAGCGCCCAGGTGCGCAAGACCAGGGCCTTTCAGGTGGTATACCGCCGGTTGGAGGAAGAAAACCTGCACCCGCTGGTGGTCAAGGGCATCGTGTGCCGGGGGCTGTACCCCAAGCCGGATCTGCGGGTATCGGCGGATGAGGACCTGCTTCTTTCTTCCAACGAGATGCCCAAAGCTTTGTCGGTTCTGGAGGACTGCGGGCTCACGGTGGGCAAGGCCGACGCCGAACAGGTCGTCTCCTGCATCAGCCATGAGACCGGCCTGTATCTGGAGCTGCACCGTGCCCTCTTTTCCCCGTCTTCGGTGGCCTATGGGGGCTGGAACCGCTATTTTGAGGGCTGCGCCGGACGGGCGGTCCCGGTGGAAGAGGAGGGGGCGGTCTACCATACCCTCTGCCCCCGGGATCACCTTTTGTACCTCATCCTCCACAGTTTGAAACACTTCCTGCACTCCGGGTTCGGCATCCGGCAGGTGTGCGATATCTGCCTGTTTACCCTGACCTATGGCGAAGAACTCCAATGGCCCGCACTGTCTGACGCGCTGGAAGAGACCCGCGCCGACCTTTTTGCCGCCAATCTCCTGGAGATCGGGCGGAAGTATCTCCGCCTTGGTCCCTATCCCGCCGATGTCGCCGCCTGGATGGAGGGCTTTGGGACGCAGCTGGACTGCGAGGCCCTGCTGGAAGACCTGCTGTCCGGCGGTATTTACGGCGGCAATACCGACCAGCGCAGGCACAGCAGCCTCATTACCCTCCACGCCGTGGAAGAGGGGGCGTCTTCCGCTCCGGCCTCCCGGCTGCTGCGCACGGTGTTTCCCAGCGTCCGGGAGCTGAAAGGGGCCTATCCGTATCTCAAGGAACATCCGTGGCTGCTGCCGGCGGCCTGGGCGCAGCGCATCGTCCACTATGGACGCACCCACCAGGGGCAGGGCGGCGCCCCCCGGGAGAGCATCGAAATCGGGGAGCACCGGGTGGAGCTATTGAAGAAATATCAGGTCATCCGATGAAAAAGAAGGTACTTTGTATCCTGTTCCTGGCGGTCTTATTGGTGCTCGGCTGGTGCGGCTGGGAGCTGTGGCGCTCCTGTCACGATCCGGTGGTCAACCGGTTTACAGTACCCATGGAAAAGATCCATACACCGGTCCGCCTTGCGGTGTTATCCGACCTCCATGATATGGAGTACGGAACAGACAACCGTCAGATCGTCGCGCTGGTGGCCCAAGAAACCCCTGATTTGATTTTGCTGGACGGAGATATGCTCAACGCGTATTCACCCGACAGCGACAGGGTGTGCGCCCTTTTGGAAAAGCTGGGGGCCATCGCGCCGGTCTATTACGCCTGGGGCAATCACGAACTGGAGTACCTGAAAACCAACGGCTCCGACCTTGAAAGGGAACTGGAAGCCGCCGGCGCGGTGCTTCTGGAAAAGGACTATGTGGAGCTGACGGTGGGAGGGACAGCCCTTCGGCTGGGAGGGCTTTATGATTACGCCTTTGCCACCGACAAATACGGCAACTTCGATGCCGGGCGGATGGACAGGGAGACCTATGGGTTTTTGAGCGATTTTCAGGCCACCGACGCCTGCAAGATCATGCTCTCCCACCGGCCGGACAGCTTTATTTTTGGCGGCGCTTCCGCCGTGTGGGACATTGACCTGGTGGTCAGCGGACACAACCACGGCGGACAGGTGGTGCTGCCCTTTCTGGGCGGACTGTACGGCGGCGATCAGGGCTTTTTCCCCACATATATCCATGGTATCTACAAAAAGGATAAAATTACAC
>DXGA01000025.1 GCA_019114165.1 Candidatus Flavonifractor merdipullorum
ATGAGCTATTTTTCCGACGCCCTTTTCATCGGCGACTCCCGCACCGAAGGGCTTCAGCTGTACAGCGGAATCGAAGGGGCCACCTTCTTCTGCTACAAGGGCATCACCATTTTTGACGTGATGGCCGAGGACCCCAAGAAAGTGGTCACACTGGATGGGAACAAATACTCCGTGGTGGGCGCGCTGGAGCACACCGCCGGGCAGTTCGGAAAGGTATACATCTCCCTGGGCGTCAACGAGCTGGGATATTACGACGACCAGGGCTATCACGACAAGTTCTGCGCGCTCATTGACGAGGTGCGCCGCACCCAGCCCGACGCCGTCATTTATTTGCAGAATGTGGTGCCCGTCAATCCCGAGCTGTGCGCCAAAAACTGGCCCTCCTATGTCAACAACGAAAAGGTAAATACTTATAACGAGATTCTGGATCAGGTGGCCGAGGAAAAAGAAGTGGTGCTGCTGGATCTCCACAGCGCGCTGGGCACCAGCGACGGCATCCTGGCCAAAGAAAACACTTCGGACGGCGTCCACTTCAATAAAGCATGGTATCAGGAGTGGCTGCGTTATCTCATGAAACACGCTGTCTGATTTGATATTATTTTGTAGAAAAAGAAAGGGGTATTCCAATGCGTAATCTGTTGAGCCGCCTTGTACCGGCGGCGGTCCTGCTCTGTCTGCTGCTCACCGCCTGTTCTTCCGGCACTGCCCAGGCCCGTCCTTTTGATCCTGCCGCCGACGCCCAGACCCTGCTGGATTCCGGAGCCTTCAGCGAGCCGCTGGTGGAGATGGAGCAGGATGTAGCCTGCGACGCCCTGTACAAGATCGACAGCGCCACGGTGACGGGCAGCGCCGTCTACACCACCCCCACCGCCGGCGCGGAGGAGCTGGCCATCTTTACCCTCACCGATGAGAAAGCCGCCCAGACCGTTCTCAGCGCCCTCCAGCAGCGGGTGGAGGACCAGCGCGCCGCGCTGGAGAACTACCAGCCCGACGAGGTGGGCAAGCTGGATAACGCCATCGTGGAGCAGCGGGGCGCTTCTGTCCTTCTCCTGGTGCCCGCCGACGCCGACGCCGCCAAAACCGCGCTGGACAGCCTTTCATAACCCCACGTTGGCCATCTGGTAGGGGCGCTATATATGGCGCCCCCGGCAGGTTGTGCACAACCGAATTTGGCCCCGGACCAGAGCGGTCCGGGGCCTTCCTGTTTGGGCGCGGTGACAAAGGGCGGGAAAATAAAAAATCCGGAGCAAGCAGATGCTTACTCCGGATTGGTGCCTCCGGCCGGAATCGAACCAGCGACACGGGGATTTTCAGTCCCCTGCTCTACCAACTGAGCTACAGAGGCGCGTCTTTCGACGACTTTAGATAGTTTACCACGGACGATGCAAAATGTCAATTGAATTTGTGAGAAAAAAAGGCTATAATTGATAGACAGTTTGTCCGCCAAAGGAGGCCCACTATGAACAAAGCGCCCCATGCCGCCGTCATCCACGATCTGTCCGGCTTCGGCCGGTGTTCCATGACCATTATTTTGCCCGTTCTGGCTGCAATGGGCGTGCAGTGTGCCCCCATGCTTACCGCCTATCTCTCCGCCCATACCGCCTTTCCCCACCGGGATCAGGCCCTCTTTCTGGATCTCACCGACCAGATGGAACAGGTCTGCCGCCACTGGCAGGCGCTGGACGTCCGCTTCGACGCCATTTACAGCGGCTTTCTGGGCTCCGCCCGCCAGATCTGCCGCCTGCGCGAGGTCATTTCCCAGTTCCGCCGGGAAGATACGCTGGTGCTGGTGGACCCGGTGATGGGCGACCATGGCCGCCCCTATGCCACCTATACCCCCGAGATGTGCGCCCGTATGGCCGAGCTGGCCGGGGAAGCCGACCTCATTACCCCCAACCTCACCGAAGCGGCCCTGCTGCTGGGGGAGCCTTATCACGCCGTTCCCCATACCATTCAGGGCCTGAAGGACTGGCTCCTCCGCCTGAGTATGGACGGCTGCCGTTCGGTGGTCATCACCGGCGTGCGGGTGGAGGAGGGCGTCATCGGCGCGGCCTGCTTCGACCGGAAGGACGGCTCTTTTGCCTTCCCCCGCGCCCACGAGGAGCCCCAGCAATTCCCCGGTACCGGCGACCTCTTTGCCGCCGTTCTGCTGGGCGGGCTTTTGCAGGGAAAGGCCCTGGACCATGCGGCACAAAAGGCGGTGGATTTCGTCCAACAGTGTGCCGCCCATACCATCGCCCTTGGAACGCCCACCCTGGAGGGCGTCCAGTTCGAGGCCCTGATGGGCCTTCTTACCCATAAAATGACCGAAGAAATGGAGTTTTCTGCCCCGTGAAGATCGGAACTGTTACGATAGATACCAAAATTGTCCTTGGGCCCATGGCGGGCGTCACCGACCTGGGCTTCCGCACCGTCTGCCGGGAGCTGAGCGGCTGCTATACCGTCACCGAGATGGTCAGCGCCAAAGCCCTCTGCTATCAGGACAAAAAATCCATCCCCCTCCTCAAGCTGGGAGAGGGCGAACACCCCGCCGCCGCTCAGATTTTCGGCAGCGACCCGGCCTGCATGGAACAGGCCGCCGGTATTGCCGCCGAGGTGTCCGGCGCGGACATCATCGACATCAACATGGGCTGTCCCGTGCCCAAGGTGGCCCAGAGCGGCGACGGCTCGGGGCTTATGCGCACCCCTGAGCTGGCCGCCAAAGTGGTGGAGGCTGTGGTCCGCGGCGCGGGCGGACGGCCGGTGACCGTGAAATTCCGGCTGGGCTGGGACAAGGGCTCCATCAACTGCGTGGAGTTTGCCCAGATGATGGAACAGGCCGGCGCGTCCGCCGTGGCCGTCCATGGCCGCACCAGAAAGCAGATGTACGCCGGCGAGGCCAACTGGGATTACATCCGGGCGGTGAAAGAGGCCGTCAAGGTGCCCGTCATCGCCAACGGCGACGTCTTTTCCCCCCAGGACGCCGTCCGCATCCTCCGTTACACCGGCGCGGATATGGCCATGATCGGCCGCGGCTCCTTCGGCAATCCCTGGCTGCTCCAGCAGTGCACCGCCGCCGTGGAGGGGAAGGAGATCCCGGCACTGCCCCCGCTGGCCCAGCGGTGCGACACCGCAGTGCGCCAGTTTGAGATCAACGCCGCCCATAAGGGCGAGAAGATCGCCTGTCTGGAGGCCAGACGGCACTATGCCTGGTACCTCAAGGGGGTACCCTACGCCGGCTATTACAAGGAGCAGATCGCCGGTATTTCCACCATGGAGGATATCTACCGGATCACCGCCGGCATCAAGCGGGATCTGCATTAAAAACCGGGTAGGTTCGCAAAAACCCGGGGAAGGGATGGTGAGGCCATGTCGAGCGAGCTGGAGCTGGTCAGACAGGCAAAGGCAGGCGATCAGCAAGCCTTTGCCGCCCTCATGGAACAAAATCAGACCCGAATTTATAATCTGGCCCTGCGGATGACCGGCAACCCCGACGACGCCCTGGAGCTTTCACAGGAGGCCTTTTTCAACGCCTGGCGGGGTTTGGGCCGCTTCCAGGAGGAGAGCGCCTTTTCCACCTGGCTTTACCGCCTGGCCAGCAACGTGTGCATTGATTTTCTCCGGCGGGAAAAGCGCCGCCGGGGAGCCAGCCCCTCCGTCTCTCTGGACGACGAGGAAAACCATACCCGCGAGATCCCCGACCAGCGGTACAGCCCCCAGGAGCAGATGGAACAGGAAGAACGCCGCCGTCTCATCCAGCAGGGGCTGGACGCCATCAGCCCCGAACACCGGCAGGTCCTCCTGCTCCGGGAGATGGAAGGACTGTCCTACGGGGAGATCGCCCGCATTCTGGACCTGGAAGAAGGGACCGTAAAGTCCCGGATTGCCCGGGCACGCCTGGCATTGCGAAAATATTTGGTGGGCACAGGGAACTTTTCCGCCGCCTCTTCGTCTACTAAGTAGAATCCCGAGAAAGGAGGGCCTTCCCATGATAACTTGCGACCAGGCGCTGGAGCTGATCAGCGCCAGTCTGGATCTGCCGTTGACCACAGAGGAGCAGCAGATGCTGGACCAACATCTGGACGGTTGTCCGGAATGCCGGGCCCTTCTGGCTGACTTCCAGAAGATCCATCAGGAGCTGTCCGACATGACCGTGACGCCGCCGGCAGCTCTTTGTCAGGGGGTCATGGACCGCATCAAGGCCGAGGAAGCCGCCGAAAAAGTGGTGCCCATCCGCCGGAAAGCCCGGCCCTGGGTGCGCTGGGGCGCTGCCGCCGCCGTCTTTGCCGTGGTGGTGCTGGGGGCCGGTTCTTCCGGTATGCTGGATATCGTCTTTCACGGTTCCACCGGCTCCGCCGCGCCCCCTGCCGTTACCAGTCAGGACAATACACAGGCGGAGGAAACCACCGATTCTGCCGCAGCCCAGAGAAAATCCCTTCCCACCGCCGAACAGGAGAGCGCCGCGCCCACCCCTTCGGCCACCGTACCGCCGGTCGATGAAGGGGACGCAGGCCAGGAGATGCCCGCGGTAAGCAGCGCCGTTCAGGCGGAGCAGGAGCCGTCTCTGCCCCAGAATGTGACGGTCACGCCCTATGCCGGCGGACAGGCAGCGTCCGTGGAAGGGGACAGCACAACGAGGCCCGCCGTCCTGCCTGCCGCGCCGCCCCAAACGCCGGTGATGGATGACCCCATGCAGGAGACTGTTATGGCCGATCCCGCGCCTGAGGGCGCTGAGGCCGGACTTACCCAGGAGGAGGCGGAGCAGCGCTTGCAGGACTGGCTCAGCGCCCAGGAGAACGGCAGCAAGACCACCGCTACCTCCCTTCCCGCCAATGATGCCTGCACCGACGCCGACAGCGGAGAGGCGTCCCCACAGCTCACGGCTCTGGGCCTGTCGGCGGACGGGGAAAGCTGGCTCTTTGCCGTGACCACCCAGGGCGGAACGAATCACTATGCCGTGCCGGTGGACGGCGGCGCGATCTGCCTTCTGGAGGAGACAGACTGACAACCACATACCTGTGCAGGACCTCTCCGGCCACGGTCGGGGAGGTCCTTTTTTGCGCCCTCTTTGTCAGTCCTGCTGTCCGTGGTGGGCGTACCGGCAGAGAGGCGGACAGCAGATATGGGTACGGTCCATATGACACGTTACAAAGGAAATGTACGGGGAAAGAGGAAAAATATGCATCTATTTTGCTTAAAACAAAATAGAGAATAGTGAATCCAGAAAATATTCAATATTTATCGAATCCCGACGAGAAGGGAGGGATGTGCGCAGAAAAAAGACAAAACAACGGCGCTGGAAAAGTGTTCCTCTATGGGCAACATAATTGACAAAGCTTGTCTTCGTGTCATATACTTTCCATATCCGGCCTGCGCCCGGACCGGCGGCGCGGCGCCACGAAAGGAGTGCTCTTCCCCATGAACGACGATTTCGCATTCACCACCCGCTACGACAAAACCGCATATCAGGCCCTGTCCCAGGCCTCCTGGCAGATGTTCCGAAAGCCCCGTCTGCAGAGCCAGGCCTATCCCATTCTGGCGGCGCTGTCCGTACTGGTGGCCGCTTCCATGCTGGTGAAGCGGGACAGTCTGGAGCCGGCCATCATCGCCGGCGGCGTGGGACTCATCGTCTTTATGCTGGCCGCCATTCCCATCAGCGGCGTCACCGCCCGGGCCAAGATGTGCAGCCATGCCATGAAGGACGCCCAGAAGAAAGGCCCCCTTCCCGCGCAGGTTCACTTTTCCTTCGGCTCCGACGGCATCCGCGCCACCGTCAATGACCAGACCAACCTCATGCGTTACAGCCAGGTCTCCGCTCTGGCGGCGCTGGGAAGCTGGCGGTTCATCTTCTTTGGGGAGGCTGCTTATCTTTACCGCTGCGCTGACCTCCCGGACGAGGCGCAGGCCAAGCGGCTGGATGCGTGGCTGGAAGAAAAATGCGGTCAGCCCTTCCGTAAGCTCAAGGGGGAGGGGCCGAAACTGCCCTGAACTGCGGCGGAGACCGTCAACAGAGGAAAGAGGTAAGTTTGTATGATACAAGAACGTCAGCCGCCTTTTCTGGGTCAGAAAGGGACCTCTATGCTGGAGGGGGAACTGGATGAGATCAATAAACGGCTGGTGGCCATACTGGACAGCATCTATGACGGACTCTACATTACCGACGGACAAGCCAACACCATCCTCATCAATCAGGCCTATCAGGTCATCTCCGGACTGAAACCGGATGAGGTAATGGGGAAAAATATGCATGAAGTGGTGTCCAAGGGATTGATCGACCGCTCCGGCACCCTCCGCGCGCTGGAGATCAAAGCGCCGGTCACCCTGGAACAGACCTTCCGCACCGGGAAACAGGCCCTCATCACCAGCACGCCCTGCTTTAACGAGTCGGGGGAGGTGTCCATGGTGATCACCGTGGTGCGCGACATGACCGAGCTCTACGGCCTTCAGGAGAAATACCGGGAGAGCGAGGAGCGGAGAAAGGCGGAGATGGGCTTTCTCCGCCGCCATCAGCAGTTTTCCAGCTGCCTGGTGGCCAACGATCCCAAAACTGCCGACACCCTCAACCGGGCCAGAAAAGTGGCTGCTCTGGATACCACCATTCTCCTGCTGGGCGAGACCGGCGTGGGCAAGGAGCAGTTTGCCCGCTTTATCTACGAGAACTCACAGCGCTCCGAACAGAGCTTCATCAGCATCAACTGCGGCGCCATCCCTCCCACGCTCATCGAAAGCGAGCTCTTCGGATACGAGCGGGGAGCCTTCACCGGAGCCAAGCGGGAGGGAAAAATGGGCGTCTTTGAGAGCGCCGACAACGGAACCGTTTTCCTCGACGAGATCGGCGACCTGCCCCTGGAGATGCAGGTCCATCTGCTGCGGGTGCTGCAGGAAATGCAGATCACCCGGGTGGGCGGCACCCGGTCCATCCCGGTCAACGTGCGTATCATCGCCGCTACCAACCGGGATTTGCTGGATATGGTCCACAAAAAGACCTTCCGGGAGGATCTCTATTACCGCCTGAACGTCATCCCCATCGAGATCCCGCCCCTCCGGGAGCGGCCGGGGGACGTGGTCCCTCTGGTCCAGACCTTTTTGCAGGAGAGCAACAAAAAATACCGCTTTCAGAAAGTCTTTTCCCCCGCCGCCCTCCAGGCAATGCAGCAGTATCACTGGCCGGGCAACGTCCGGGAGCTGAAAAACGTGGTGGAACAGGCCGTCATCCTCAGCGATAAAGATGATATTTTACCCTCCGATCTCCCCATCGCCCCCTGTTTTTCCGGCGAACGGCCCGAATCCCGCGGCGCGGGGGAGGGTTTCAGCCTGAAAAAAGCCGTGGCGCAGTTCGAGTACGAGCACATCTGCCAGGCCTACGACCAGTATAAAAACGTCCGGGCCGCCGCCGCCAGCCTGGGGATGGACGCCGCCACCTTTGTGCGCAAACGGAAGAAATACGAGCAGATGTTGCAAAAATAAAACATAGTTGCAAATCTGCAACGAACGCCCTCCACCCGTTGCGCTCTGGGCGTTTCCACCAATTTTACCCGGCGGCGCGGCCTGTCTTTGTTGCATAATCGCAACAAAGACAGCGGGAGGCCCCGGAGCTTTGAAATCCCGTATCCCTTGCGGCGCAAGGGATACGGGATTTTTTGTCATGTTGGCATCCCGTTTGCAATATACTTAGAAATGGTAGCAGCGTGTTTGGCCAACACCGTCATGCATCGTAAGAAAACTGATGGAAGAAAGAGGGAACGTTTATGGCAAACGAGCAGTTTGTAAGCCGTTACCGCAAATATGGCGAAGAGCAGCCCTACTGGAAAGCCGGTATCTTCAAGATCCGCCTGCCCTTCATCCACTATGCATGGTCTTTCCCGGAGATGATCCAGGCCATCTTCATGTGCGCCACCTGCCTGTCCGCAATCCCTGTGCTGACCTCGGTTCTGGGCGTGTCCTACGACGTGGCCTGGTCCATGGTCATCATCAACGGATTTTTCTACACCATCCACGTCCTGCTGGGCGACCCCGTGGTTCCCGGCTGGATTACGCCGGCCATTCCCATTATCACGGCCTGGCTGGAAGGCGGCTACGCCCAGGGTGTGGAACGCACCCAGGCCCTGATCGCCATGCAGCTGATCCTGGGCATCATCTTCCTGGTCTTCGGCATCACCGGACTGGGCGGCAAGCTGGTCCATCTGGTGCCCAACTCCGTGAAGGCCGGCGTGCTGATGGGCGGCGGTCTCTCCGCCATCATCGGCGAATTCGGCGCCACCGGACGGTTCCACACCTACCCCATCTCCATCGCCGTGGGTATGCTGGTGGCTTACTTCTGCCTGTTCAGCCCCATCTGGACCAACCTGCGCCGCAAAAACAAGATCATTGACGCCATCGGCAAATTCGGTATGCTCCCCGCCATCATCATCGGCGTAATACTGGGCCCCATCGTGGGCGAGATTGCCATTCCCACCGTAGAGCTGGGCACCATCATCAAGATTCCTGAGTTCGCCAACATCTGGAACCAGCTCTCTCCCTTCGCCATTGGCTTCCCCAGCGTGGCGACCTGGATCGCCGCCATCCCCACCGCCGTGGTGACCTACATCATCGCCTTCGGCGACTTCGTGACCTCTGAGGCTCTCATCACCGAGGCTGACGAGATCCGTCAGGACGAGAAGATCGACTTCAACGCCAACCGCTCCAACATCATCAGCGGTATCCGCAACACCGCCATGGCGCTGGTTTGCCCCTACACCCAGACCTGCGGTCCCCTGTGGGCCGCCGTCACCGCCGCCGTGGCCCAGCGCTACAAGGAAGGCCCCGAGGCCATGGAGTCCATCTACAGCGGCGCCGGCACCTTCCGTATCTCCACCTTCGTCGCCGTGGCCCTGTACCCCATCGCCTCCCTGCTGCAGCCCGTCCTCCCCGTGGCTCTCTCCCTGACCCTCATCGTGCAGGGCTTCATCTGCACCCAGCTGGCCATGAATATGTGCAAGCGGGACATCGAGCGGGGCATCTGCGGCGTTATGGGCGCGGTCCTGGCCATCCAGGGCGCTGCCTGGGGCCTGGCTGTGGGCCTGATCCTCTTCTTCCTGCTGTGGGAGAAGAAGAGCGTCCCCGCTGAAACTGCTGCAAAGTAAAAAGACGCATAACACGTTCAAAACATATGTGAGGTATCATTTTTTTGAAAGGAAGCGTTAGTTATG
>DXGA01000026.1 GCA_019114165.1 Candidatus Flavonifractor merdipullorum
CAGACACTTCATGTGGGTGAGATAGCTCTGTCCGAAGGTCATGAAGAACCGGATGCGCTGGACGCCGGGGATGTTCTTGGCCAGGGACTCGATCTCCTCGTGGTGGAGGAGGTACATATCCTTGTGGCCCACCTGGTCGAAGTCATATTCCCGCTTGATGCTCATGGCGGGGATCTCCACCCAGTGGCCGTTCTCCCAGTAGGAGCCGGGGGCGGACACCTCGCGCAGGTTGATCTCGGGGTTGAAGTTGGTGGCGAAGGGATAGCCGTGGTCGCCGCCGTTGCAGTCCAGAATATCGATGGTGCGGATCTGGTCGAAGAGGTGCTTCTGGGCGTAGGCACAGTAAGCCTGGGTCACGCCGGGGTCAAAGCCGGTGCCCAGCAGGGCGGTGAGGCCGGCCTTTTCAAACTTCTCCTTATAAGCCCACTGCCAGGAGTAGTCGAAGTACGCGGAGAAACCCTCCTCCTTGCAGCGCTTCTCATAAACGGCCCGCCATTCGGGATCGTCGATGTCCTCCGGCTCATAGTTGGCGGTATCCAGATAGTTCACGCCGCAGGCCAGGCACGCGTCCATGATGGTCAGATCCTGATAGGGCAGGGCGATGTTCATCACCAGGTCTGGCTGCACCTTCTTGATGAGGGCGATGACCTGATTGACGTCGTCGGCGTCCACCTGCTCGGTGGTGATGATGGTCTTGGTCTTGTCCTGAAGCTGCTCCTTCAGGGCGTCGCACTTGGACTTGGTGCGGCTGGCGATGCAGATCTCAG
Source organism: Candidatus Flavonifractor merdipullorum (assembly GCA_019114165.1). Taxonomy (GTDB): domain Bacteria; phylum Bacillota; class Clostridia; order Oscillospirales; family Oscillospiraceae; genus Pseudoflavonifractor_A; species Pseudoflavonifractor_A merdipullorum. Next base: position 768 of record DXGA01000026.1, read on the forward strand.
AAAAAACCGCGCTGTTCTGGCAGCACTTGTGGATGGCTACGCCGGCCACGCCGCCGCATCCGATGATCAGTACCTTGCTCATAATTACATACCTCCTGCAATTTTATCGGGGTTGGGTTTCATCGTCTGAAGGGCGAGAAGCATTTCCCGCACGATCTTACAGGCCACCATGGTGGACACGCCGCTCTGGTCGTAGTGGGGGGAGAGCTCGTTGACGTCGCAGCCCACCACCCGGGCCCGGGTGCACACCATGGTCACGGCCTGACGCAGGGCGTCGAAGGTGACGCCGCCCGGCTCGGGGGTGCCGGTACCGGGGAAGACGGAGGGGTCCAGCACATCCAGGTCCACGGTGAAATAGACCGGCTTGCCCTTGAGACGGTCCAGTACCTCCTCCAGTCCGTCGAAGTTGAAAAGATGGGTCTCCACATGGGACGCGCCCCAGGCAAACTCGTCCCGGGTGCCCGAGCGGATGCCGAACTGATAAATGCGTCCGTCGCCCACCAGTTCCCAGCAGCGGCGGAGCACGCAGGCGTGGGACAGTTCCACCCCCAGGTATTCCTCCCGCAGGTCGGCGTGGGCGTCAAAGTGGATGATATGGACGTTGGGATAGCGCTTGGCCACCGCCCGGAAGGCGCCCAGGGTCACCAGATGCTCGCCGCCCAGCATGAAGGGCCGCTTGCAGGCCTGCAAAATCTCCTTGGCCCGCTCCTCGATCTGCTCCAGGGCCTTGGCGCTGTCGCCGAAGCAGAGCTCCAGATCGCCCAGGTCCAGCACAGAGCCGCTCTCCAGATCCTCGTTGAGATAGGGGCTGTAACTCTCCAGGCCGTAAGACTCCCGGCGGATGGCGTCGGGGCCGAAGCGGGTGCCGGGCCGGTAGGACGTGGTGGAATCAAAGGGCGCGCCGAAGAGCATGGTGGTGGCATAATGGGGGTTTTTGTCACACTCCAGGAAGGTATCGATATTTTTACTCCACATCTTTCAACAACTCCTCCACATAGGCAGGGATATAAAACGCGCCCTTGTGCAGGGTCGTCGTATAGTATTTGCAGTGCAATCCTCTCAGGTTCCAGCGGGTGTCATCCAGGTCCCGGAGGGGATGATACTTTTTGCTTGCAAAGCCGAAGAGCCAGTGTCCCGAGGGATAGGTGGGGATATGGGCCTGATAGACCTTGCTGATGGGGAAGGACTCCACGATCCGCTTGTGGGCCCGCTGGCAGGCCACCGCGTCCTCGTCATAGAAAGGGCTTTCGTGCTGGTTGACCATGATGCCGTCCGGCCGGAGGGCTTTATAGCAGTTGCCGTAAAACTCCCGGGTAAAGAGGCCCTCGCCCGGTCCGAAGGGGTCGGTGGAGTCCACGATGATGAGATCATAGCGCTCCTTGGGAGAGCGGACGAATTTCAGGCCGTCCTCATAGTGGATGGTGAGGCGGGGGTCGTCCAGACAGCAGGCCGTCTTGGGCAGGTACTTTTTGCACACCTCCACTACCAGCGGGTCGATCTCCACCATGTCGATGTGCTCGATCTCCGGATAGCGCACCAGCTCCCGGATGACGCCGCCGTCACCCGCGCCGATGACCAGCACGTCCCGCACTCTGGGGTGGACCGCCATGGGCACATGGACGATCATCTCGTGGTAGATGAATTCGTCCTTTTCGGTGAGCATCATGTAGCCGTCCAGGGTGAGGAAGCGGCCGAACTCGGGCGACTCGAACACGTCGATGCGCTGGAACTCGCTCTTGCCGCTGTACAGCTGCCGGTCCACCCGGATGGAAAAACGCACATTGGGGGTCTGTTCCTCACTAAACCAAAATTCCATCGTTGTCCTCCTTCCAGGATTCCAGCACATTGAGGTTGTTGATCTCGGCGTCCTCCGGGCCGGTCATGGAGCAGCCCTTAGCTTTGGCGTACTGGATATAGTCGATGATCTCACGGGTCACCCGTTCGCCGGGGGTCAGGATGGGGATGCCCGGCGGATAACACATGACAAACTCGCTGCAAATCATGCCCTCCGTCTTTTCCAGCGGGAGGGTGCGGTGGGGGGCGTAGAACGCCTGCTGGGGAGAGGCGGCCACCTGGGGCTCGATGTACTCCTGCTTCATGAGGGCGGCGCCCTTCTTGCCGAAGCGGCGGCGCACCTCGCTCATGGCGCCCACCAGGCGCTCGATCTCCCGGGGCCGGTCGCCGATGGAGAGGTAAGCCAGAATATTGCCCAGATCGCCGAACTCGATCTGAATATCGTACTCGTCCCGCAGAAGGTCGTACACCTCAATGCCCGCAAGGCCCACGTCCAGCGTGTTCACCGAAAGCTTGGTCACGTCGAAGTCATACACGCTGTCCCCGTTGACCAGCTCTTTGGAGAAGGCGTAATAGCCGCCGATCTCGTTGATCTCCTGCCGGGCGTACTGGGCCATCTGGATGACCCGCTGGAACTCCTCCCGGCCCCGGAGGGCCAGATTCCGCCGGGCAATGTCCAGACTGCTCAGCAGGAGATAGGAGCCGCTGGTGGTCTGGGTCAGGTTGATGATCTGCCGGACGTGTCCGCCGGAGACGTTGGGCCCGGCCAGCAGGAGGCTGCTCTGGGTCAGGCTGCCCCCCGACTTGTGCATGGACACGGCGGCCAGGTCGGCCCCGGCCTGCATGGCCGAAAGGGGGAGGGAGTCGTGGAAATAAAAGTGGGTGCCGTGGGCCTCGTCGGCCAGACAGAGCATCCCGTTTTTGTGGGCCAGGTCCACAATGGCCTTCAGGTCGGAGCAGATGCCGTAATAGGTGGGGTTATTGACCAGCACCGCCTTGGCGTCGGGGTTTGCCCGGATGGCCCGCTCCACCTCGGAGACCTTCATGCCCAGCGGAATGCCCAGCCGCTCGTCGCACTCGGGATTCACATAGACCGGCACCGCGCCGCACAGCACCAGCGCCCCCATGACGCTGCGGTGCACGTTGCGGGGCAGGATGATCTTCTCTCCCCGCTTGACCACCGAGAGCACCATGCTCTGTACGGCGGAGGTGGTACCCCCCACCATCAGAAAGGCGTGGGCCGCGCCGAAGGCGTCGGCGGCCAGCTCCTCGGCCTCCCGGATGACCGACACCGGATGGCAGAGGTTGTCCAGCGGCTTCATGGAGTTGACGTCCATCCCCACACAGGTCTCTCCCAGCAGCTTCACCAGCTCGGGGTTGCCCCGTCCTCTCTTGTGTCCCGGCACATCAAAGGGCACCACCCGCATTTTCCGAAAATGCTCCAGCGCCTCATAAATCGGGGCTCTGGTCTGATCCAGCGCGTTCATGGCCCCGCCTCCTTCTCTCTTTAGTAGATATTGCGTCCGCTGAAGATCTCGATCATCTCACGGCGCAGGTTGTTCATGATCTCCAGCCGGGTCTGGGGCGGCAGCTCGTAGACGTCGGTCTTGAAGAGATAATTCTGCAAATCAATGTCCTTGACCATCATACGGGTGTGGAACAGGTTCACCCCGTACATATTCACATCCACCGCGTCATACCGCCGCAGAATGGCCGGGTCGATGTAGTCCTGGATGGAGGTGACTTTGTGGTCCATGAAGAGCTTCTTGCCGTTCACATCCCGGGTAAAGCCCCGCACCCGGTAATCCATGGTGATGATGTCCGAGTCAAAGGAGCCGATCAGGTAATCCAGGGTGGAAAGAGGGGTGATCTCACCGCAGGTGGCCACGTCGATATCCACCCGGAAGGTGGCCAGACTGGTTTCGGGGTGGTATTCGGGGTAGGTGTGGACGGTAACGTGGCTCTTGTCCAGGTGGGCCAGCTGGGTCTCCCCGGCGGGGATCATGGAGCTCTCGGCAATGAGGATGGTCACCGACGCGCCCTGAGGCTCGTAGTCCTGCTTGGCGATGTTGAGCACCTTGGCGCCGATCATGTCGGTGAGGGTGGTGAGAATGGTGGTCAAGCGCTCGGAATTATACTGCTCGTCGATATAGGCGATATAATCTTTCTGTTCCCGCGGCGTCTTCGCGTAGCACACATCGTAAATGTTGAAGCTCAGCGCCTTGGTCAGGTTATTGAACCCGTAGAGTCTCAGCTTTTCTGACATGACTGCCCATCCTCCCGTCCGCGTCCCTGACAGTGAGACGCGCCATCCTGCTCTTTT
>DXGA01000027.1 GCA_019114165.1 Candidatus Flavonifractor merdipullorum
GACGCCGGACCATGGTCCGGCGTCCTTTTTTACCCGTCTGTGTGATAATCTCCCTTCCTCTCCGTTTTTATCAGCAGCAGACAACCCACCTTTTCTCTATGAACGGAGGTATTTTTATGTGCCGCGACGACCAAACCACCTTTTCTTCCCCTTCCGACGCGGAAGCGGTCCTGCTTCCAGACACTTTTTCCTTTCCAGCGGAGGTATCCGGCCCGGCGCCGGAGCCGGAGCCACCAGAAGTGACCGCTTCCTTTCAGGTGGAGGAGGAATTGCCACCCTCCTCCGCCCGGGACCGGGCCAAAATGCTGGAAGAATTGAAAGACGTCCTCCCGATCTTGGGGGAAGCGCAGCCCGCCGCGGAGGAAGAACCGTCCGCCGCGCCCCAAGTCTCCCCTGGGGAGGCGCTGCAGCAAATGCGGGACAAGCGCCGCCGCCGTGACCGAAGCGTCCTTCAGAATGTATACCTGAACACCATCAGCAGCGTGCTCCGCGCCCGAAACTGCCGGTTCTCTCAGGGCAGTTATCAAAGCAGGGATTTCTTTGACATCTCCGGTCTGGGGGAGGAACACCACCCCTTTACCCTTACCATCGAGCTCTCCCCATGGACCGGCGTAATCCAGCTGACCATTACACTGCCCTTTTTCTGCAATGCGGAGATGGTTCCCGCCGCCGCTTACTATTTGCTGCTGGCCCCCGGCCGCACCTCTTACAACTGGCAGTATGACCAAAGCAAACAGCGCTTTCTGGCCTGTCAGACCATCCCCTACTGGGACCCCGCCTTCGGCGAGGAGACGGTGGAGCACCTGCTGGACGACACCATTCAACAGGTGGAACTGTCCTTTGACGTGCTGCAATGGCTGTGCACCGGCTTTTTCTCCAAGCCACCGGAGGAATTGACCCGAAAAATCTGCCTCCAGGTACTCAAGGAGCTGGAGGCAGCCGACGAGGACGCCCGGCAGCGGATGTTGACCCGGCTCCGCCTGTCTCTGGAGCCTTTTCCCTGAGTTTTCCACCATGCCGTTGAAAGGAGTGGATCGATTTGGAATCTTTGCAGGCCTATCTGGATAAATTGCACCGGGTATCCGGCGGCGTGAATCCGCCTCATCTGCTGGTATGCGCCGACGGCGGCAGGGCGGAGGAACTGGCGGCGCAGGTCTTTGGGCGTTACCGGGACCTGGGCCTTTGGACCTTTGACGGCTCCCTTCCCTGGCTGGTCCTCACCCCCGGTCCCGGCGACGGTCCCTCTCTTCCCGCCCGCCTGGCACGGGCGGTCATCGAAGCCCAGGGATTGTCTGCCCGGTTCCGGGGAGGGGCGGCGCTGGACCTGCGGGATCTCCTCCCTCTCTCCCCCGCCGACGCCCGGGCGCTGGCAAGGCTGATGTGCGGGCTGGAAGAAGAGATCTCCTTTCTCCTGCTCGCCCCTTCCGGTTGGGATCACACCCGTTCCCCGCTGGGGCAACTGCTCCGGCTGCGCGCCGTTACCCTTCCGCCTCCTCCCGCTCAGGAACTGACCGGCCGGTTGCTGGACTTAATGGACCGGTTGGGCGCGTCCTGCACCGGCGCGGGACAGGCCGCTCTGGACCGCTACCTGGGCGCTGTCGCCGCCCGGCCCGGATTTGAGGGGACCGCCACCCTGGAGCGTATGGCCCATGTGCTCCAATGGGAAAGCCAGCTTTCCGGTCTGCCGCTGGGCGAGGAACAGATCTCGGCCTGTCTGACCGCTTCCTTTGGAGACCCGGCACAGGCCTTTGCCTGCCGCCGGGCCTCCATTGGCTTTGGGAGGTGATTGTTTGTCTCACTACGAAGAAAGCCTGAACGCCTATGTGCTGGGGGACCGGATGGGCGACAAGGACCGCATTCTCGCCCAGGGGGTGCGCCTGTCGGCGGATCAGCGGCACTATCCCGCCTGCGGCGCCGTCCTCTGGTCAGATGGGCGGGAGATGGTGGTGGACGACGGCGACGCCCACACCCTCATTGTCTCGGGCACCGGCGGCGGCAAGACCGAAAGCGAGGTCAAACCCATGCTGGTCAGCGCCATCCGCCGGGGCGAAAGTCTGCTGGTCACCGACACCAAGTCGGGGGAGCTCTACCGCCTGGCCTTTCCCTACCTGCTGGAACAGGGATACAAGACGGTTTATGTGCTCAACTTCGCCCAGCCCCATCTGGGCCACCGCTGGAATCCGCTGGCCCTGCCCGCAAGGCTTCTCTCCTCTGATGACCTGTCCGACCAGGATACCGGCGCGGAAATGTTCTCCGACTTTCTGGAATTTCTCTTCGGCCACACCGCCAAAAACGCCGACCCCTTCTGGGACGAGTCCGCCAAGGACATCGCCACCAGCCACTTCTATTTTCTGGTCCGCAACGCTCCGCAGGAGACCATCCATCTTTCCTCCATCATCCGGATGCACGCCGAAGCCAAGGAAAACGATGGATTTCTGTACGAAAAAGCGTTTCGGCATTTCATGGAGCCGGGCAGCGTGGGGGCAAACGCCGCCGCCACCCGCATCACCGCCCCCAAAAGCAACACCGCCCCCTCCATGGACGCGGTTTTCTTCTCCAAGCTCAATAAGCTGCTGGCCTCCGAGGCCCGGATGCGGATGCTCTGCGGCAACGACGTGGATTTTAACACCATCGACGGGGAAAAAGTGGCCATCTTCCTTCTCTTGCCCGACTCTTCCGACGCCTGGAATTTCCATGCCTCCCTCTTCATCCAGCAGTTCTATCAGCAGCTCTGCCGCCTTTGCACCCTCCGACACGGCGGACGTCTCCCCCACCGCTTCAACCTCATTTTGGAGGAATTCGGTAATCTCAGCCTGGGGAGCACCGCCGGAGCCATGTTCGCCACCGCCCGCTCCCGCAACATCCGCCTCACCGCCGTCATCCAGAACTTCGGTCAGCTGGTCCAGCGCTACGGCCAGGAGCTGGCCGATACCATCCGGTACAACACCCCCAACTGGATCTATATGTACACCAGAGAGCTGGACACGTTAGAGACCTTCAGCAAGCTCTGCGGCACCCGGACCTACGCCGTGGAGGGCGGCATGGTCACCCGCCCGCTGGCCTCCACCAGTCAGCTCCAGCAGCTCCCTCTGGGAAAGGCCCTCATCCTCTACGGACGCAATCCCCCGTTTCTCACCGAACTGGCCCCTTTCTCCGCCTTTCAGACCGGCGTACAGCCCTATCCCGTGGTCTTCCCCCGCTGTCCCGTCCAGACGCCGCCCCTCTTCTCTTACCAGGCATTTATGGAACAGCAGGAAAAAAGCCGTCGGAATTCCCGCTCCAAACTGGCCTGAATCTCTCCCTGTTCCCCCCGAGGGCGACCCCTTGGAGATTTATACGAACAGTGACGGCGGGGTCATTTTCAAAAAATATTCCCTCATGGGCGGTCTTGGGGATTTTGTAGGGCAGATGTGCGACACCCTCAATAAAACCACCGGCCGTATGGCCATCATCACCGACCGGGACGCCTGTCTGGCGGTGTCCGGCGCGGGCAAGCGGGAGCTGACCGACCGGCCCCTCTCCCAGGCCATGGAGCAGATCATGGAAGGGAGAAGCATCTATCAGTATCAGGAGGGCGACGATCCCCAGCCGGTCATCGAGGGCAACAACCGCTACCGGGTGGCCTGCGCCGCCCCCATCCTGGCCGAGGGCGATGTGCTGGGCTGCGTCCTCTTCGCCGGAACCGAAGAGGAACTTTCCACCACCGATACGGAATATAAACTGGTCCAGACCATCTCCGGTTTTCTGGGCCGCCACATGGAGTCCTGATTTTCAAATATGAGAATAAAAAAGCAGTGTAACGGCACCTCTCTGTCCGTTACGCTGCTTTTATTTGATATCGCTTTTGTCGGTCCGCTCAGATCTCCAGACAGGCCCGGCGGCTCAGGTTGGCGTTGGTATAGGCCGGATCACCCGTCACCTCCCGGCCGAACCAGTCGGGGGGCGTAAAGGCTTTCGCCGCTTCTTCGGTGTCAAACTCCACCTCGGCCAGCACCAGCGGCGCAAAGGGCTTTGCAAAAATGTCCAGCTCGATGGTGTGTCCCTGGAAGGGAATGCGATACCGTTCCTTGGTGATGGGCGTGCCGTCAGCTTTGGCCCGGAGATGGGCATAGCCGCTCTCGCTCAGGGGCAGGTTATACTCCTCCCGCACCATCAGGCCCGGTCCCTTGTAGGTCAGC
>DXGA01000028.1 GCA_019114165.1 Candidatus Flavonifractor merdipullorum
GTACCCCTGATATCGACAGCGTCGGCCACGACGACCGCCACGGCACCTACTTCGAGATGCTGGGCAACTTCTCCTTCGGCGACTACTTCAAGAAGGAGGCCATCCACTGGGCCTGGGAGTTCCTCACCAGCCCCGAGTGGGTGGGCCTGGACCCCAACCGCCTCTACCCCTCCGTCTTCGCCGGCAATGAGACCACCCCCGCCGACGACGAGGCCTTCCGCATCTGGAACGAGGAGATCGGCATTCCCGCCGAGCGCATCTTCAAGTTCGGCAAGGAGGACAACTTCTGGGAGCACGGCTCCGGTCCCTGCGGCCCCTGCTCCGAGATCTACTACGACCGCGGCGAGCAGTGGGGCTGCGGCAAGCCGGGCTGCACCGTGGGCTGTGACTGCGACCGCTATATCGAGGTGTGGAACGTGGTCTTCTCCCAGTTCGACAACGACGGCGAGAACCACTACACCGAGCTCAAGCAGAAGAACATCGACACCGGCATGGGTCTGGAGCGTCTGGCCTGCGTGTGCCAGGACGTGGCGTCCCTCTTCGACGTGGACACCGTGATGAACATCACCAACAAGGTCAGCGAGATCACCAACGCCCACTACGGCGAGAGCCACAAGACCGACGTCTCCCTCCGCGTTATCACCGACCACATCCGTTCCGCCACCTTCATGATCTGCGACGGCGTACTCCCCTCCAACGAGGGCCGCGGCTATGTGCTCCGCCGTCTCCTCCGCCGGGCCGCCCGCCACGGCAAGCTGCTGGGCGTCAACGATCCCTTCCTGTATGAGGTGTGCGACACCGTCATCCACGAGAACGAGGGCCACTACCCCGAGCTGCGGGAGCGTCAGGAGTATATCACCAAGGTCATCCGCACCGAGGAGGAGAACTTCGCCCGCACCATCGACGGCGGCATGAAGATCTTCAACGACCTGCTGGCCGGCCATAAGGAGAAGGGCGAGACCGTCTTCTCCGGCGCCGACGCCTTCAAGCTGTACGACACCTACGGCTTCCCCATCGACCTGACCATCGAGATGGTGACCGAAGAGGGCATGACCGTGGACGAAACCGGCTTCCACGCGCTGATGGAAGAGCAGAAGGTCCGCGCCCGCAAGGCCCGCGAGGCCCTGGGCGATCTGGGCTGGTCCGGCGTGGAGTTCGGCAAGGAAGTGCCCGAGACCGAATTTGTGGGCTATACCAACACCGCCATTGACGACGCCAAGGTGGTGGCTCTGGTGGTGGAGAACGAGCAGGCCGAAGAGGTCATGCCCGGCGTGGAAGCCATCGTGGTGCTGGACAAGACCCCCTTCTATGCGGAAATGGGCGGCCAGGTGGCCGACCACGGCGTCATCGCCGTCAACGGCGGTCTCTTCCAGGTGACCGACGTGCAGAAGAACAAGGGCGGCAAGTATATGCACTACGGCAAGATGACCGAGGGCACCCTGAAGCTGGGCGACACCGTCCGGGCGGAGATCAACGTGGACCGCCGCAAGGCCGTCATGCGCGCCCACTCCGCCACCCACCTGCTGGACAAGGCCCTGCGCACCGTGCTGGGCGACCATGTGCAGCAGGCCGGCTCTCTGGTGGAAGAGGACCGTCTGCGCTTCGACTTCACCCACTTCTCCGCTCTGACCGCCGAGGAGCTGGGCCAGGTGTCCGCCATGGTCAACGCCTCCGTGCTGGAGGGCTATGACATCCACACCGACGTGCTGCCCATCGAAGAGGCCAAGAAGAAGGGCGCCATCGCCCTCTTCGGCGAGAAGTATGGCGAGACCGTCCGGGTGGTGGACATGGGCAACGGCTACTCCGTGGAGTTCTGCGGCGGCACCCATCTGGACAACACCGCCAAGGTGGGCGTGTTCCACATCAGCAGCGAGTTCTCCGTGGCCTCCGGCGTGCGCCGTATCGAGGCCACCACCGGCCTGAAGTCCCTGGAGGTCATGAACCGCAACCAGGAGATGCTGTTCCAGGCCGCCGCCGCGCTGAAGGCCAAGCCCGGCGAGCTGCGGGAGAAGGCCGAGCAGAACATGGAAGAGCTGCGCAGCCTGCGCAACCTGGTGGAAAAGTTCAAGGCCAAGGAGGCCGCCGGTCAGGCCGACCGCTTCCTGGTGGGCGGTCACGGCGTGGGCGACCTGAAGGTCATCACCGCTACCCTGCCCGAGGCCGACGCCGCCAAGCTGCGCCAGATGGGCGACACCCTGCGGAGCAAGGAGGCCAACGTGGTGGCCGTTCTGGCCACCGTCAACGACGGCAAGATCACCTTCCTGGCCTGCTGCGGCAAGGAAGCGGTGGCCAAGGGCATCAAGGCCGGCGAGATCATCAAGCACGTCACCGCCATCTGCGGCGGCAAGGGCGGCGGCAAGCCCGATAGCGCTATGGGCGGCGGCACCGACCTGCTGAAGCTGGACGACGCGCTGGCCAGCGTGGACGACTTCGTGGCCGGTAAGCTGGGCCTCTAAGGACAGGAGGGGTTATGATGCTGCCCAAGGACCCGTTTATCCTGTACAGCGTGGTCAATGCCCGTCTGCGGGACACCTATCCCGATCTGGACGCCCTGTGCGACGATCACGACACCACCCCTGAGGAAGTGTGCGCCGCTCTGTCGGCCATCGGTTTCACCTACGACCCCGACCTGAACCAGTTCCGTTGATTGGTTGAAATTCTGCCTGCCGCGATGGTCTTCCATTGCGGCAGGCATTTTTTCGCTTTTGCCTGACAGAAGGGCCGGAGTGTGCTATACTGATTGGCAACGGGACTGGTTCCCTGGAAAGGAGGTTTTTTCATGAGCGATTGCCTTTTCTGCAAGATCGCGGCGGGTGAGATCCCGTCCAACAAGGTCTACGAGGACGAGCTGGTCTATGCCTTCTATGACATCGACCCCCAGGCGCCCACCCACTTCCTGGTCATCCCCAAGGAGCATATCGGCTCCTGCGGCGAGATCACCGCGGACAACGCCGGTGTGGTGGCCCATGCCTTTGCCGTCATCTCCAAGGTGACCAAGGAGATGGGCATCACCGATTTCCGGGTGGTATCCAACTGCGGCGAGCAGGCCGGACAGTCCGTCCATCACCTGCACTTCCATGTGCTGGCCGGACGGGACCTCACCTGGCCTCCCGGTTAATTTCTGCGCTGTAACGATACTGCCACCCAGGCGGCATAGCCGCCTGGGCCTACGCTACGAACGTGCCACCGGCACGTTCGCTTTACGCTGCGGTGACTTGGCCTCCCGGTTGATTCCTTTTGCACAAAAGTACAGGCGGAGAAGCATTTCTGTGTGCTTCTCCGCCTGTATTTGTTTTCTAAAATATATATGGCTGCATTTCGGTGTGTAGGGGTCGGACACTGGCCGCCCCGCATAACCCGACCGCATAATGGATTGCCCCGCCGAGGGCGGCGGGGCCCACAGGAGGCAGAGATCTGCCTTGGGTTCCCTCCTGACGGCAAAGCCGATGTGGGCGCCATATATGGCGCCCCTACGGAGTCTGCTACCTGGTCTGGCCGTTGCCGTAGATGATGTATTTGCTGGAGGTCAGCTCTTCCACACCCATGGGGCCGCGGGCGTGCATCTTCTGGGTAGAGATGCCGATCTCCGCGCCCAGACCGAACTCGCCGCCGTCGGTGAAGCGGGTGGAGGCGTTGACATAGACCGCCGCCGCGTCCACCGCATCCAGGAAGTGCTGGGCCGCGGAATAGTCCTCGGTGACAATGGCTTCGGAATGGCCGGTGCCGTGGTCGTTGATAAAATCAATGGCCTCCTCCGCGCTGTCCACCACCTTGACCGCCAGGATATAATCGCCGTACTCAGTGTCCCAGTCGGCGTCCTGGGCCGGAACCACGCAGTCTCCCAGAATGGCCTGGGTACGGGGACACCCTCGCAGCTCCACCTGCTTCTGGTCCAGAAGCTCCTTGGCCTTGGGCAGGAAGGCTTCGGCCACATCAGCGTGGACCAGCAGGCACTCGGCGGCGTTGCACACCGAAGGCCGGGAGGTCTTGGCGTTATAAATGATATTGGCGCCCATGTCCAGATCAGCCTTGGCGTCCACATAGATGTGGCACACGCCGGTGCCCGTCTGGATGACCGGCACCTTCGCATTCTCCACCACACTGCGGATGAGTCCCGCGCCCCCTCTGGGGATGAGTACATCCAGATAGTCGGTCAGGGCCATGAGCTCCGTGGCACTCTGACGGGTGGTATCCTGCACCAGGGCGATGCAGTCCCGGGGCAGTCCCGCTTCTTCCAGCGCGTCCCGCATGATCTCCGTCATGGCCCTGCTGGACTGGAAGGCCTCTTTGCCGCCCCGGAGGATGACCGCGTTGCCCGCCTTCAGGCAGAGGGCGGCGGCGTCCACCGTCACGTTGGGCCGGGCCTCATAGATGATGCCGATGACGCCCAGAGGCACCCGGCGCTTGCCGATGGTCAGCCCGTTGGGACGGTTATACATCTTGGTGACGGTGCCGATGGGATCGGGCAGCGCGGCCACCTGCCGCACGCCGTCCACAATACCGGCGATCCGCTTTTCGTCCAGCGCCAGACGGTCCAGCAAAGAGGGACGCATCCCCGCTTCCTTTGCCGCGGCCATATCGGCGGCGTTGGCCTGCAAAATCTCGTCTTTCCGCGCTTCCAGCGCCGCGGCAATGGCGGCCAGGGCCGCATCCTTCTTCGCGCTGCCCGCAATGGCAAGCACTCTGCTGGCCTGTTTCGCCGCCAGGCCCTGTTTTTCCAACTGTGTCATTCCACACACCCCCTGTGTTGAGATAAGAGATAAGGAGATAAGAGATAAAAAGATAGAGAAGTGCGGCGGTGGACCGGTCCCCTCCTGCGCTGACACGGAAACATAATAAGTAAAAATAGAATCTCACAAAGCAAACGCACAGGGTAAAAAAACTGCCGGGCCGCCCTATCTCTTATCTTTTATCTCTTATCTTTTCCTTTGAATCTTGTTCCGATGTCCTTTCCCTCTACGATGTCGTAAAGGGCTTCCATGTTGCTGCCGTTGGCGATGACCATGTCGATGCCGGCCTCCATGGCCAGCTCCGCCGCGTTGAGTTTGGTGGCCATGCCGCCGGTGCCGCGCCACGTTCCCGCGCCGCCCGCCATGGCACGCAGTTCGGGCGTAATGGCATCCACCTGGTGGATCAGCCTGGCATCCGGATGGCTCCGGGGATCGGCGTCGTAGAGGCCGTCGATGTCGCTCATCAGCACCAGAAGGTCCGCGCCGCACAGTCGGGCCACGATGGCCGACAGCGTGTCGTTATCGCCCAGCACCTTACATTTGCCCGTCTCGATCTCGGCCGACGACACCGAGTCGTTTTCATTGACCACCGGGATGACCCCCAGCTCCAGCAGCGCTTCAAACGTGTTGCGCAGATGCTCCGAACGGACCGGCGCGTCCACGTCTTCCCCCGTCAGGAGGATCTGAGCCACCGTACGGTTATACTCAGAAAACAGCTTATCATAAATGTGCATCATCATGCACTGTCCCACCGCCGCCGTGGCCTGCTTCATCCGAAGCTCCGTGGGCCGTTCCTCCAGCCGCAGTTTCTTTGTGCCAATGCCAATGGCGCCCGATGACACCAGCACCACTTCATGCCCCTTGCCCCGCAGATCGGACAGCACCCGGGCCAGATGGTCCATATTGTATAGGTTCAGACTGCCGCTGGATTGGGTCAGCGTAGAGGTGCCTACTTTGACCACCAGACGGAGTGAGGACTGTTCCTGTGCCAATTTGTTCACGCTCCCTGTTTTTCCATGTCATTTGCACAAAATTAGCCCTCCTCAAAGTGCTCTGCTGGTGCAAATGGATAAAGAAAGTATATCATAAAACCTGTTTAGTAGGAAGACTAAACTTGTCAGTCTCAGAAATTTAGGGAGAGATACAGTAAAAGTTGTGTAGAAACTGGTGATTTCGTGCTTTTTCTTATTGAAATCTTCTCACATTTGGAGTACAATATGCACCGTCATGGATGAGAAATCCTTGTTCCCCTCTTTTCTTGCCAGTAAAAAAGTTTCGATTCCGTTCTTTTTTACTTCCGAAACAGTTGGGGAGGACGCCGCGGCCCTGTGAGGACCGGTCTTGTGAGGGAGGCATGGGAGATATGCTCAATATCGTACTGGTTGAACCGGAGATTCATATGAATACCGGCAATATCGCCCGTACCTGTGCCGCTACACGCAGCCGGCTCCATCTCATCGAGCCGCTGGGGTTTGATATCAGCGACAAGGCTGTGAAGCGGGCCGGCCTGGATTACTGGCCGATGGTAGATCTGCACGTCTACCCAAATCTGCCGGAATTTTTCCGTCAGACCGGCGCAGAGGATATCTGGCTGGCTACCGCCAAGGCGCCCAGGCCTTACACCGAGGCCACCTTCCGGGATAACTGCTGGCTCTTTTTCGGGAAAGAGAGCACCGGCCTCCCCGAAGACTTCCGGCAGGCACACGCCGAACGCTGTATCCGGATTCCCATCCGCGAAGGGGCGCGCTGTCTCAACCTGGCTAATTCCGTTGCTGTGCTGGCCTTTGAAGCCCTGCGTCAGTGGGACTTCCCAGACCTGTCGCTCTGCGGCGAAATGGAGCCGCGCTGACCGCCCCCCGCGGCGGAGCGCGCCAGTTTTGATCCGGCCTGCATCCCAAATCATCCATCTCCGTTCTCTGCATAAAAAGAAAGGAGCCAATCAAAATGAACTACAACAAGAAGACCGTGAAGGACATCGACGTCAAGGGCAAGAAGGTCCTGCTGCGCTGCGACTTTAACGTCCCCCAGGACAAGGCTACCGGCGCCATCACCGATGACAAGCGCATCCGCGCCGCCCTCCCCACCATCCAGTACCTGCTGGATCAGGGCGCTGCCGTTATCGCCTGCTCTCACCTGGGCAAGCCCGTGGCCACCTTTGATTCCTATGTGAAGAAGCAGGCCGAGAAGGGCAAGGACCCCGCCTCCATCACCGAGGAGGAGTGGAAGAAGTCCCTGAAGAAGCTGTCCCTGGCTCCCGTGGCCGTCCGCCTGAGCGAGCTGCTGGGCAAGGACGTCATCATGGCCGCCGATGTGGTGGGCGACGACGCCAAGGCCAAGGCCGCCGCGCTCCAGCCCGGTCAGATCATGCTCCTGGAGAACACCCGTTTTGAGAAGGGCGAGACCAAGAACGATCCCGCTCTGGCCAAGGCCATGGCCGATATGGCTGAGGTCTATGTGTCCGACGCGTTCGGCGCTGTGCACCGCGCTCACGCCTCCACCGCCGGCGTGGCCGACTACCTGCCCGCTGTGTCCGGCTTCCTGATTCAGAAGGAGCTGGAGATCATCGGCGGCGCTCTGGCCAACCCCAAGCGTCCTCTGGTCGCTATCCTGGGCGGTTCCAAGGTTTCCTCCAAGATCGGCGTTATCAACAACCTGCTGGAGATCGCCGACACCATCATCATCGGCGGCGGCATGGCCTACACCTTCTCCGCTGCTCAGGGCGGCAAGGTTGGCGACAGCCTGCTGGAGGCCGATTGGCAGGATTACGCCAACGACATGGTGAAGAAGGCCGCTGAGAAGGGCGTCAAGCTCCTCCTGCCTGTGGACACCGTGGTGGCCAACGCCTTCGCCGCTGACGCCGAGAGCAAGGTCGTGAAGAACGGCGAGATCCCCGACGGCTGGCAGGGCCTGGACATCGGTCCCGAGACCATCAAGCTGTACTGCGACGCCGTGAAGGACGCCGGAACCGTGATCTGGAACGGCCCCATGGGCGTGTTCGAGTTCCCCGCTTTCGCCAAGGGCACCGAGGCTGTGGCCGAGGCTCTGAGCCAGACCAGCGCCATCACCATTATCGGCGGCGGCGACAGCGCGGCTGCCGTGCAGCAGCTGGGCTACGCTGACAAGATGACCCACATCTCCACCGGCGGCGGCGCTTCCCTGGAGTTCATGGAAGGCAAGGAGCTGCCCGGCGTGGCTTGCCTGCTTGATGCGTAAGAAGCGCGGAGCGCCCGGAGCAGGCGGCTAAGACGCGGAGCGGAGCAAATGGACCAGAGGTCCCAGCGGGACCGGCGGCCGGCTTGCGCAGTCGCAGAGGCTTAGACGCCGTCCGAGGAGGGCGCGGAGCGTAACAGAGAAGCGCGGAGCGCCCGGAGCAGGCGGCTAAGACGCGGAGCGGAGCAAACGGACCAGAGGTCCCAACGGGACCGGCGGCCGGCTTGCGCAGTCGCAGAGGCTTAGACGCCGTCCGAGGAGGGCGCGGAGCGTGACAGCCCCCACATATTTTACCCGGCGGGCGGGCCAGCGCCCGTCCGCCGCAATCTGCAAACATCCTGATACCATAGAGTTAAGAATCTGAGGAGGCCAACCCCAATGAACAGAAGATACCGGAAGACCATCATTGCCGGCAACTGGAAGATGAACAAGACCCTGAGCGAGACCCGCGCTTTCGCCGAGGAGCTCAAGCCCCTGCTGGGCAAGCCCAAGTGGTGCGAGGTCGTTCTCTGCGTGCCCTATGTGAACATCCAGACCGCGGTCCGTCTCTTCAAGGAATGCCGCGTTGCCATCGGCGCCGAGAACTGCCACTACGAGTCCCACGGCGCTTACACCGGTGAAGTGTCTTGCGAGATGCTCAAGGAGATGGGCGTGAAGTACGTGATCATCGGCCATTCCGAGCGCCGTCAGTACTACAATGAGACCGACTTCACCGTCAACAAGAAGGTCCATGCCGCTCTGGAAGCTGGCCTCTACCCCATCGTGTGCGTGGGCGAGAGCCTGGAGCAGCGCGAGCTGGGCGTGACCATGGACCTGATCTCCTACCAGGTCAAGGCTGCTCTGGCCGGCGTGCCCGCCGAGAAGATGCGCCATGTGGTCATCGCTTACGAGCCCATCTGGGCCATCGGCACCGGCAAGACCGCTACCGCTGAGCAGGCCGGCGAGGTCTGCGAGGCCATCCGTGCCGTCATCCGCAAGCTCTACGGCGCCCGCGTGGCCCGCAGCGTGACCATCCAGTACGGCGGCTCCATGAACGCCAAGAACGCCCAGGAGCTCCTGGCTCAGCCCGACGTGGACGGCGGCCTGATCGGCGGCGCTTCCCTGAAGGCCCCTGACTTCGTGCAGATCGTCAACGCTGCCAATCAGGAGTAATTTTGGATTTCGAGGGTAATTATGAATAAGACACCGACTACGCTTATCATTATGGACGGATTCGGTCTGCGTGAGGACACGATGGGCAACGCCATCGCCAACGCCCACACCCCGAATCTGGACAAGATCTTCGCCACCTGCCCCGGCTGCCAGCTGTCCGCCTCCGGTCTGGACGTGGGCCTGCCCGACGGCCAGATGGGTAACTCCGAGGTGGGTCACACCAACATCGGCGCCGGCCGCGTGGTGTTCCAGGACCTGCCCCGCATCTCCAAGGCCATCACCGACGGCGACTTCTTCCAGAACGAGGCCTACAAGAAGGCTATGGAAGACTGCCGCGAGCGGGGCACCGCCCTGCACCTGATGGGCCTGCTGTCTGACGGCGGCGTCCACAGCCACATCACCCACGTCTTCGGTCTGCTGGAAATGGCCAAGCGTGAGGGCCTTTCCAAGGTCTACGTCCACTGCTTCCTGGACGGCCGCGACACTCCCCCCACCTCCGGCAAGGGCTATGTGGAGCAGCTGGTGGCCAAGATGCAGGAGATCGGCGTGGGCCAGGTGGGCACCATCATGGGCCGTTTCTACGGCATGGACCGCGACAAGCGCTGGGACCGCATCCAGCGCGCCTACAACGCCATCGCCTGCGGCGAGGCTCCCTTCGAGGCCGACCCCGTTGCCGCCGTGCAGAAGTCCTATGACGCCGAGGTCACCGACGAATTCGTCGAGCCCGTCCTCTGCGCCAAGGAAGGCACCATCAACGAAGGCGACAGCGTGATCTTCTTCAACTTCCGTCCTGACCGCGCCCGTGAGATCACCCGCTGCTTTGTGGACCCCGATTTCACCGACATCGAGCGCAAGAAGGGCTTCTTCCCCGTCACCTACGTGTGCACCACCGAGTATGACGCCACCATGCCCAACGTGACCGTGGCCTTCCCCAAGAAGAGCCTGAGCAACATCTTCGGCGAGTACATCAGCCAGCTGGGCCTCACCCAGCTGCGCATCGCCGAGACCGAGAAGTACGCTCATGTGACCTTCTTCTTCAACGGCGGCGCCGAGCAGGTCTTCCCCGGCGAGGACCGCTGCCTCATCGCCTCCCCCAAGGTGGCCACCTATGACCTCAAGCCCGACATGAGCGCCCACGAGGTGGCCGACGAGGCCGTCAAGCGCATCGAGAGCGGCAAGTATGACGTCATCATCCTCAACTTCGCCAACTGCGACATGGTGGGCCATACCGGTATTTACGAGGCCGCCCGCATCGCCGTTGAGACGGTGGACACCTGCGTGCAGCAGGTGGTGGACGCCACCTCCAAGATGGGCGGCGTGTCCCTCATCACCGCCGACCACGGCAACGCCGAGCGTCTGCTGGAAGATGACGGCGTGACCCCCTTCACCGCCCACACCACCAACCCCGTGCCCTTCTATATCGTGGGCGCTGATGTGAAGCTGCGCAACGGCCGCCTGGCCGATATCGCCCCCACCATGCTGGACCTGATGGGCCTCAAGAAGCCCGCCGAGATGGACGGCGAGACCCTCATCGTCAACCAGTAAGGTTTTTTACCCCCCTTCCGGGTATCCGGCGGGCTTTCCGTCCGCCTTTACCATAACAGAGTTATCTGTACCCCATAATGTTCAGCGGAGCGAAGCTTTTCGCTTCCAACTTCGAAAGGAGCAGATCCAAAATGAAGCAGATCATTGAAATCGTCGACGTCGTCGGCCGCGAGATCCTGGACTCCCGTGGCAACCCCACCGTTGAGGTTGAGGTTTATCTGGAAGACGGCACCATGGGCCGCGCTGCCGTGCCCTCCGGCGCTTCCACCGGCGTGCACGAGGCCTGCGAGCTGCGTGACGGCGACAAGAGCCGTTACCTGGGCAAGGGCGTTCTGAAGGCTGTTGAGAACGTCAACACCGAGATCGCCGAGTGCCTGGTGGGCATGAACGTGCTGGATCAGGTCGCCATCGACAAGGCCATGATCGAGCTGGACGGCACCCCCAACAAGGGCCGTCTGGGCGCCAACGCCATTCTGGGCGCTTCCCTGGCCTGCGCCAAGGCTGCCGCTGAGAGCCTGGGCACCAGCCTGTACAACTACATTGGCGGCGTCAACGCCAAGACCCTGCCCGTTCCCATGATGAACATCCTCAACGGCGGCGCTCACGCCACCAACAACGTTGACATCCAGGAGTTCATGATCATGCCCGTGGGCGCTTGCTGCTGGAAGGAAGCCCTCCGTATGTGCGCCGAGGTGTTCCACACCCTGAAGAGCGTGCTCAAGGAGAACGGCACCCCCGCCGCCGGCGTGGGCGATGAGGGCGGTTACGCTCCCAACCTGAAGAAGGACGAGGACGCTCTGAAGGTCATCGTGAAGGCCATCGAGGAGGCCGGCTTCAAGCCCGGCGAGGACTTCATGATCGCCATCGACGCCGCCGTGTCCGACTGGTACAACAAGGAGGACGGCACCTACACCCTGCCCAAGGCCGGCAAGACCATGACCCGTCAGCAGATGGTCAACATGTGGAAGAAGT
>DXGA01000029.1 GCA_019114165.1 Candidatus Flavonifractor merdipullorum
ATTCCCTCCGGCTGCGCCATTTCCGGGATCTTTTCCCGCTCGGGACAGCGGATCCCCGGGGATCGGATCGTCCGTTCCATCTCCGCCATGCATGACCGTTCCAACGGACTGGGCGGCGGCTTTGCCGGCTACGGCATCTACCCCGAATTTTCCGAGTGCTACGCATTTCACCTCTTCTACGATGACGAAACCGCCAAGGCACAGTGTGAAGCCCTCATCAACCAGCGCTTTGAGATCGCCTCCATGTCCAAGATCCCCACCCGCAAACAGGACAATATTCATGACGCCCCGCTGATCTGGCGGTACTTCGTCCTTCCCCGGAAGGTGCCTCTGGACGAGAGCGAGCTGGACGAGGCGGAATATGTGGTCCGCTTCGTGCTGCGCATTAACTCCACCATCCCCGGCGCTTACGTCTTCTCCAGCGGCAAGAACATGGGTGTTTTCAAGGCCGTGGGCTTCCCCGAGGACGTGGGCGAGTTCTACCGCCTGGAGGAGTACGAGGGCTACTGCTGGACCGCTCACGGACGGTATCCCACCAACACCCCCGGCTGGTGGGGCGGCGCGCACCCCTTCGCCCTGCTGGACTATTCGGTGGTCCACAACGGCGAGATCTCCAGCTATGACGCAAACCGCCGCTTTATTGAGATGTTCGGCTACGCCTGCACCCTCCAGACCGACACCGAGGCCATTGCCTACATCATCGACTATCTGGTCCGCAAGCTGGGGCTCACCATGCAGGAGGCGGCCAACGTCATCGCCGCCCCCTTCTGGTCCACCATCGACCGTCTGCCCCCTGACGAAAAAGCCCGTATGACTTACCTGCGCAACGCCTTTTCCAGCCTGCTCATCACCGGCCCCTTCTCCATTCTGGTGGGCTTTACCGGCGGACTCATGGCCCTCAACGACCGCCTGAAGCTCCGCTCCATGGTGGTGGGCGAAAAGGACGACACGGTTTACATCGCCTCGGAAGAGTGCGCCATCCGCATCATCCAGCCGGAGCTGGATAAACTGTGGGCCCCCAAGGGCGGCGAAGCCGTCATCGTGACTCTGGATCAGCAAAGGAAAGGAGGCGAGGGGTAATGGCCGTTGATTTCCTGTACCCCCCCTATGAAGTCATCCGCAACATGGACCGGTGCATCTCCTGCCGGGCCTGCGAGCGGCAGTGCGCCAACGAAGTGCATCAATACGACGTGGACTTCGGCCACATGGTTTCTGACGAGTCCAAGTGCGTCAACTGCCACCGCTGCGTCTCCCTCTGCCCCACCCGGGCGCTGAAAATCGTCAAGACCGACCACACTTTCAAGGAAAACGCCAACTGGACCGGCAAGGCCATCACCGAAGTCTACCGTCAGGCCGGCACCGGCGGCGTGCTCCTCTCCTCCATGGGCAACTCCGAGCCATACCCCATTTACTGGGATAAGCTCCTCATCAACGCCTCCCAGGTCACCAACCCCTCCATCGACCCCCTGCGGGAGCCCATGGAGACCCATACCTTCCTGGGCAAGAAGCCGGGCAAGATCGTCCGCGACGAGCAGGGACGGCTGGTGCCCAATATGGCCCCGCAGCTGGAACTCAACATCCCCGTGATGTTCTCCGCCATGAGCTACGGCTCCATCTCCTACAACGCCCACGCCTCCCTGGCCCGTGCCGCCCAGGCCCTGGGCATCTACTACAACACCGGCGAGGGCGGTCTCCATCAGGACTTCTATCAATACGGGGCTAACACCATCGTACAGGTGGCTTCCGGTCGGTTTGGCGTCCACAAGGACTACCTCAACACCGCCGCCGCCATCGAAATCAAGATGGGACAGGGCGCAAAGCCCGGCATCGGCGGCCATCTCCCCGGCCTGAAGGTGGGGCCCGATATCTCCCGCACCCGCATGATCCCCGAGGGGAACGATGCCATCTCCCCCGCCCCCCATCATGACATCTACTCCATCGAGGATCTGCGCCAGTTGGTCTTCTCCCTGAAGGAAGCCACCAATTACCAAAAGCCGGTCATCGTCAAGATCGCCGCCGTCCACAATGTGGCGGCCATCGCTTCGGGCATCGCCCGCTCGGGCGCGGACATCATCGCCATCGACGGTTATCGGGGCGGCACCGGCGCCGCGCCCACCCGCATCCGGGACAACGTGGGCATTCCCATCGAGCTGGCGCTGGCCGCTGTGGACCAGCGGCTCCGGGACGAGGGCATCCGGGATCAGGTCTCGGTGGTGGTGGCCGGTTCCATCCGCTCCTCCGCCGACCTGCTCAAGGCCATCGCCCTGGGCGCCGACGCGGCCTACATCGGCACCGCCGCTCTGCTGGCCCTGGGGTGTCACCTGTGCCGCTCCTGCCAGACCGGCAAGTGCAACTGGGGTATCGCCACCCAGCGTCCCGACCTGGTCCGCCGCCTCAACCCCGACATCGGCGCGCAGCGCCTGGTCAACCTGGTCACCGCCTGGGACCACGAGCTCAAGGAGATGATGGGCGGCATGGGGATCAACTCCATTGAGGCCCTGCGGGGCAACCGCCTGATGCTCCGCGGCATCGGTCTCAACCAGAAGGAACTGGAGATCCTGGGCGTCAAGTACGCCGGCGAATAAGAGAGGAGGGAGTGCCATGAAGCGCGTTTATGTCAACGAAAAATGGTGTC
>DXGA01000030.1 GCA_019114165.1 Candidatus Flavonifractor merdipullorum
GCTGGCCGTGCTGTCCTTTGCGGTGTTCCATATCACGGCGCTGGGTGTGGTGTTCGTGATTGCCGCAGTGATCCTGCTGGCGCTGTTCCTGTGGTGCGCCTGGATACGGCGTCAATATGCCTTTGGGGGCGGCGGTATGATGGAGCGGACCCACCTGGTCATCCTCTCCCATCTGGATTTTGACGGGCAGGGGCAACTGCTGGAAGTGGGCTGCGGCTCCGGGCCATTGTCCATCCGGGCGGCTCTCACCTGGCCGTCGGCCCAGGTGGTGGGCATTGACTATTGGGGCGTAGACTTCGGCTACAACCAAACTATGTGCAAGAAAAACGCTGCAAGCGAAGGTGTAGCCGCCCGGTGCCGGTTCCAGCATGGGGACGCCAACAAGCTGGACTTCCCGGATGAGAGCTTCGACGCTGTGGTGAGCAACTATGTCTATCATAATATCATGGGTTCAGACAAGCGGACACTGCTGCTGGAAACCCTGCGGGTGTTGAAAAAGGGCGGCGTGTTCGCCCTCAACGATGAGATGAAGCCCCGCATGTACGGGGACATGGAGGCCTTTGCCCAAGAGCTGCGGGACATGGGGTATGAGGACGTACACATCATCGACACGGCCCTGGAGGCCTTCGGCTCCCGCCGGCGGGCGGCCATGATGATGCTGGGCGACTCCCGGATGCTGGTGGGACGCAAATAGTGCCGGCGCGTAGGCTTTCCATGACGTAAACAAAAAACAACCCCTTTTATGTCCTGTTGACTGGACTGTATGCGAATGCTGTACTCCGGCCAGTAGTAACGAATTTAGCACAGGATGGTGCCGATGAAATACCACATTGAGAAGAACACCATACAAGAGACGCTGGTGATCCCCCTGTACGCCCGGGCACTGTGTACCCGGCGGTTTCCCCACCTATTTTCCGATCCGCTGTCTGTGGAACTGCTGGAGCGGCTAGACTACGATTTTTCTGCCCTAGAGCAGGCGTCCGGCGGCCTGATGCAGACCTTTGGGGCCATGGAGGCGGCCATGCGCCAGAGCGATCTGTCCTGGGAGGTGAAGGACTACCTGCGGGGCCATCCCTGTGCGGCTGTGGTGAACCTGGGCTGCGGACTGGATCAGACGGGCCGGTCCTGCGACAACGGGCAGTGCCGCATCTATAACATCGACCTGCCCGACGTGATGGCGGTGCGGGAGGCGCTGCTGCCCGCCGGGGAACGGGAGAAAAACCTAGCCGCCGACCTAAATGACCTCTCCTGGTTCGACGCCATTGACACGCCGGCGGAGGACGGGGCTGTGTTCTTTGCCGCTGGGGTGTTCTACTACTTCCGAACGGAACAGGTGCGCGCCCTCTGCGCGGCCATGGCGGAACGGTTTCCGGGCGGGCGGCTGGTATTCGATGCCGCCGGGCCGACAGCGGTAAAGCTGATGCTGAAAACCTGGGTCAAGCAGGCGGGCATCCGGGATGTGGGGGCATACTTTTCCGTCCAGGACGCAGAAAGAGAATTGCCTGCCTGGTCGGACCGCATTACCGTATCCAGCCGTGGCTATATGTTGGGCTATCAGGATCTACGGGGGCCCGGAGTCCGCGCCATCCACCGTCTTCTGGCCAGGACTGCCGATGGGCCGCTGAAGCTGCGGATCGTGCGGATGGCGTTCCAAAAGTCCCACGGTGGTCACCGACCTGACCGGCGGGTACCTGGCGCTGATGGTGCGGCTGGATGAGTACGCGGATCTGAACAAAACTTATTCTGGAGCGGACACCATGAGGAGAGCCGGCTGGAATTGACCAGCCGGCTCTTTGCCGTTTGTCCATCTTAATATCCCACGATCAGGCGGTAAATGGTGAGGGGCACATACCATGCCGCCACCAGCAGGCGCCACACCAGGACGAAACCCCCGATGAGTCCGCCGATGA
Organism: Candidatus Flavonifractor merdipullorum; assembly: GCA_019114165.1. Taxonomy (GTDB): domain Bacteria; phylum Bacillota; class Clostridia; order Oscillospirales; family Oscillospiraceae; genus Pseudoflavonifractor_A; species Pseudoflavonifractor_A merdipullorum. The sequence goes on from DXGA01000030.1 coordinate 1,911, forward strand.
TGAAGTTCAGCGCGAACAGCGCGGCGCCGCCGCCCAGGGAGCTGCCGCCCGGCACGATCCAGACGTACATCCGATGGATGCCGAAGGGCAGGCCGCAGAGTATCCAGAGCCAGAGAAGATCCAGTTCTCCATTCCTGATACAAGCGGATTTGAAAATACAGTACAGCAGCCCGGCGATGGCGACGGGCAAAACTGCCTTCTTGAAAAATTCCTTGATAGCCTCGGTTCTCGTCATTGGCGGCACCTCCATTCCTGCCTCCATTATACCGGAAAAATTGAAACGCGCCCAGGGGCTTATGAAAAGTCCGGCAAAGCGCACAATCCCAGCTATTCCAGTTCGTTGCTCCGCTGCCTCTGTGGTTCGGTCTCCCTCGGCTTTTCCAGCAGAACCTCCACATTCCGGCGGAGGGTGTCGTACTCCTTTTCCTCCCGCTGGGCCTTCCGATATTCCGATTGCAGGGCGGTCCGCCTGGCGGTGAGCCCGTCCATCTCGGCCCGGAGCCGTTTGGTGGCGGGCAGGGGTACAGCGTCCAGGCGTTTCAGCTCTCTTGCCGCCGCCTCAAATAGGATGATTTCGCCCTCATGCCCCCGGAGGAACTTCTCCTTGTCCCTGGACTGGCGGTATTCCTCAACCATGTGGAAGTACACTGTAGAAGTCAACGGAATGATGTGCGAGATGTGCGAAGCCCATATCAACGACGCTGTGCGCAAAGCCTGCCCGGTGAAAAAGGTCCACTCCTCCCGTGCCAAATGCCAGACGGTGGTCCTCTCTGAAGCAGAGCTGGACCCGGAAACCATCGCAGCCGCCATCCGCAGCACGGGATACGAAGTTGGCGCCATCCAA
>DXGA01000031.1 GCA_019114165.1 Candidatus Flavonifractor merdipullorum
GAGGTGTAGACAAAGCCGGTGGAGTTGTTGGAGGGCTTGCCGGAGATGTAGATCACGGGAGCCTTAGAGAGAAGCTCGGCGGCGGGGGCGTCGGCCTTGGCAACGCCGATGCCGGAGATGACGTAGTCGTCACAGACGCTCTGCCAGTCGGCATAGCTCACCAGGAAGGAGCCCATGTAGTCGCCCTCAGCGATGGTGGAGACCTGCTTGCCGGCCTTGAGGAGGGCGTTGACGGCAGCGGTGGAATCCTCGGAGGCATTCTTCAGAATGACCATCTCATTTTTCACGCCGGTAAAGGAAGAAGCGACGGTTTCCAGATAAGTCAGGGTGTCTTCGTAGTCCATGGCCGCGCCGCAGGCAGCAGCGATGGTCTCATAGGCGGCGGGCTCGGCACAGGTGACCATGTCAAAGCCGCGGACCTTGTCAAAGGCGGTGATGCCCTCGGAGTAGAGGACGGGCCACTCGGTGATGACGGTGCCGTCGTAGAGGACGCCGTTGGCCACGGAGCGCTTGGCCTGGTACATGGAGACGATGAGGGTGCCGGCGGGATACTCCACGCCGTCATAGGTGAAGGCCTTGGTGGTCAGGTTGACCTTGACGCCGTTGCGGGTCAGGTACTCCATTACATCGGCGGCAGCCTGGAGGTTGGACTGGAGCTGGCCGTCCATGGGGATGATGTAGCACTCGGGGTAGAAGTTGCCGTTCTGGCCTTCGCCGTCGTACTCGGGGCGGAAGAGGTCGGCTTCCGCGCCTTCCACGTCGTACTGGTCGCAGAACCACTGGCCCACCAGCTCATAGGCGTTGGAGTTGGCGTTGGTCACGCCGCGCTCAAAGATCTTGGTCTGAGCCAGGAGATAGCTCTCCTTGTTGGCGGCAATGTAATTGGACTGGCCCAGCTGGCCGTAGGCAAGAGCCTGCACCATGTACTCGTCATAGGCGGGTACCTCAACGGTGTAGGAAACGGTACCGTGGAGCATGGCATACTGGGGGGTGTAGCTGGTGGACATATCGTCCCAGGGATCGTACCAGCAAGTCTCGTACGCGCCGTCGGCGGTCTTCTCGCCGGTATACTCCAGATAGTCGCGCTGAGGCATCACATAGCTGTTGTGGCCGTCGTTGTTGGCCACAGCGGCAATGCCCAGCGCTTCGCCGCCGGTCACCAGATGCTCGGCCAGCAGGTCATACTCAAAGTTAGGCTCGTGGGGGGGATCACAGGGCTCACACTGGAAGCCGGAGATACGGCCGTGGAACTCGGCAAAGCTGACGGGATTCCAGGTGGCAATGAGGTGGGTCATGTTCTGGGTCTCGGCCTGGGTCTGGAAGGAGTTATCGCGGTTGAGGTCGAAGCCGCCGGAAGAAGTACGGGTGAGGTAAGTACGGCCTTCCACGTTCTCCTCAGGTACGATGATGAAGAACACATCGTCCAGGAGCTCGTCAAGATTCACATCGACGGTCTCAGAGGTGTAGTATTGATCCATATCCACGGGGACAGAGGAAGAAGCGGTGCTTCCGTCGGCATTCTTGCCCTTGAGATAGCCCAGGTAAGTGGCGGTATCGGCCACCAGGTCGGGCACGGCCACGGAACCGGCCACGCCCTCGGGGCCCATCTGGGCGGCCAGCTCAGCTTTGCCCTCGGCGGTAAAGCCGGTGAGGTTCTTATAGCTGATGGTCTTGCTTTCGGAAGCGGCGGTCTCCACCAGCATCCAGGCAAAGGTGAGCACGCCGTCGGCGGCGGCCACTTCGTTGGCGTGGACGTTGGAGTACATCACGGGCACCTGATAGTCGGTCAGATCGCCATTTTCAATATCCGCAATGAGGGAAGTGGGATCGCTTTCGGCCTGATTCTTGATGGACACCCACTTATCCACAGCGGCTCTGTCTTTGGCCACGATCAGATAGGGCATCTCCAGGCTCTCCAGGCCGTTGTCGCCCTGGCTCATGCCCATGGAGAACTGCTCCACATAGAGATCGGTGTTCTCAGCGGCAAACGCCTCGATGGCGTCGATCTCAGCATAGAGCTCAGCCATGGTGTGGAAGCTGTCGTAGGGAGTCACCTTCAGAGGAGCCTGGCCCAGGGTCTCGCCGTCCACGGCGGCGGTGAGGTTAAAGTAACCGCACACGTCCATGTAGTAGCCGCCGTTGGTGTGGGGGACGGAGAAGTCGTCCAGGAAGTAGCAGTTGTTTTCAAAGGTAAGGGTCAGATAGACCTGTCCGTCCACCGTCTCGGCGGAAGAGACCATGTTCTCAAAGAAGGGGGTCTCGCCGTCCTTGCACACCCAGGTGTCCAGGGCGCCGCCCTCGGTCTGGTTGGGGAAGAGCTCGTCATCCAGGTAATCCTTGGTCTCGTCGGGGATCAGGGACCACACAGCGGAGGCGGCCTTTTCCTTGGCGACTTCCTCGGTCATGTTCACGGGGATCATGGCCTTGAAGGTCCGCTCGTTGGTCAGGGAGATCATGTTCTCGCCGCCGTCATCGCTGGTGTTTTCAAACACACCGGAAACGGCAGTGGTGGTTTTGGCCGCGGAGGCCGGGACCACACACAGGGACAGCAGGAGGGAGAGCGTCAGCAGCAGCGAGAGCGCCCGCCCGGGGGAGGTTTGTTTCTTCATCTTCATCACCAATCTCCTTCCTAGTGGTATCTGAATCAATTATATTCAAATACCGGTGAATAACTATGCGGATAAGATACCACTATATCGTTGAGATGTCAAGGATTATGTGAATAAAAAACCGCAAAATTTATGAATTATGTGAATACAACGAAAATAAATCGGTGAAGTTCAGATATATATGCAACATGACGGACGGGAAAAGATACGAAAAGGAGCGGAGCGGGCAGAGAGGCGGGATGAGTTGCACTTTTCGGCGGGGAAGAAATTTGTTACAATGGTGCCACCATAAGAAAAGGAGGGATAAGCTGTGGAGCCACTGATTCTCATTGCGGAGGACGACGCGGATATCCGCGCTTTGCTGCGGCTTTATCTGGAAGGAGAGGGCTTTCGGGTGCTGGAGGCGGAGGACGGCATGCAGGCCCTTGCGCTGGCCCGGGAAAATCCGCCGGATATGGCGATTCTGGACATCATGATGCCCCATATGAACGGCTTTGAACTGACCCGGGCGCTGCGCAAATACAGCGACGTGCCCATTCTCATCCTCTCGGCCAAGAGTCAGGACAACGACAAGATCCTGGGGCTCAATCTGGGGGCGGACGACTATATCGCAAAGCCCTTCAATCCGGTGGAGATCGTGGCCCGGGTGAAGGCCCAGCTGCGGCGCGCTGCCCGTACCGGCGGGAATGTGCTGACCGTGGGGGAGCTGGCGCTGAATACCGATACCATCCAGCTGACCAAAAACGGCCAGTCCATTCCTCTGACCCCTATGGAATATAAGATCCTGGCCCTCCTCATGCGCGCGCCGGGACGGATCTTTACCAAGATCCAGCTCTATGAGGGGGCGGTGGGCCCCTATTTTGAAGGGGACGACAACACCATGACGGTCCACATTTCCAAGCTGCGGGATAAGATCGAAGACGATCCCAGAAATCCCCGCTACATCATCACGGTGAGAGGATTGGGGTATAAAATTGAAAAATAAACGGGGACCGGGCAGTCTCTTTGCCCTGCTGGTGCGCAGTTATCTGCTTTTTACAGTGGCCCTGCTGACCATTGCGGCGGGACTTTTTGGGCTGTGGAACGCCTGGCTGGTTCGCTCCTACCCGTTTACCGACTGGGATGGACTGCTGGCCGACCGCGCCCTGGCCGACGGGGATTACAGCGCCCTGTCCCGTTATCTGAAAGGGGAGGGCAGCTTCGCGGTCTATGACCCGGAGGGCAGGATGCTCTATGCCACCGCCGATGATTTCGACGCCTTTTGTCCGCCGGAGACCCTCGCCTGCGTGCCGCGTTACGGCGAAGGGGATGAGGTGCATATGTTTCCCATGACCGATGCCGGCGGACAGCAGCGCTATCTGCTCCTCCGCATCCACGGAGATGAGGAGGGGGGCGTGGCCTTTACCGACACGGCCCTGCTGGATGACGAATTGTGGGTGATTTTCGGCGGTCTGGACGATGGGAAGGACCGGTATACCTGGGAAGAATATGCCTATTTGTCGGGCAGCCGCTTTCCCAACGAATCCGTATACCGGGTGACGGTCCAGGACCGGCAGGGGTTGGAGCGGACGCTCCTGCTGCGGGAGGGGCCCATAAACGGCGATCTCTATTCCGCCCAATATGAAAAGGCACAGTGGGTATGGCTGCTGTCTGTGCCACTCTATCTGGCGGTAGCCGGGCTGTTCATTATCTGGCTGAGCCGAAAGATTGGCCGTCCGCTGCGCCGTCTCAATGAGGCGGTGGAGGCCCAGATGGAGGGAAGAGTGGTCCATGTGGGAGACTGTGGGGGCGCCCGGGAGATCCGGCGCATTGGAGAGAGCTTTGACCGTCTTTCTGAGAGCCTGCTCAAAAGCGAAGCCGAACGCCGCCGGCTGGATCAGGGACGGCAGAAGCTCATTGCCGACATCTCCCATGATCTAAAAACCCCCATTACGGTGATTTCTGGCTATGTCGACGCCATCTGTGATGGAAAGATTCCACAGGAAGAGCAGGAGCGGTATCTCCGCGCCATCAAGGCGAAAGCGGATACCCTCACCGAACTGGTCAACGCCTTCCACGAGTACAGCAAGGTGGAGCATCCGGAATTTGTCCTCCATCCGGAGCGCACCGATCTGTGCGAATTTTTGCGGGAGTATCTGGCGGGAAAGTATGACGAGATCGACCTGGCCGGGTTTTCGCTGGAGATCGACATCCCGGAACGGGCGATGTTCTGCCGCCTGGACCAGCTCCAGTTCCGGCGGGTGCTGGATAATCTTCTCTCCAATGCCCTGCGGCATAACCGGCTGGGTACCGCGCTGCGCTTTCAGGTGGCAGAGGAAAACGGCTGCGCCCGGCTGATCATGGCGGACAACGGCGCGGGCATCCCGCCCGAGCGGGCCAAGCGCATTTTTGAGCCCTTTGTGGTGGGAAGCGAAGCCCGTTCGTCGGGAAAGGGGAGCGGTCTGGGGCTGGCCATCACCAGGCGCATCATGGAAAAGCACGGGGGAACCATTGTCCTCTCCGCCCGACCCACGCCGGGATGGAGCACCGAATTCATCCTCACCCTTCCGCTGGAACGGGGCGGAACGTGACAGTTTTGGCAGAAATACCGCGAGACCACCCGAAGAGTCCCTTTGGGTGGTCCTTTTTTGACTTTTTGAACACAGGTTCTTGTTTTTGTTTCTTGTGGAAATACACAAAATATGCTACTATATTGAAACAGTAATTCATCAATTTTCCAGAAGTGCGCAAAACATCCCCACCGTGCATATTTGCACAGAGAAGGGGGAGAACAGGAGGAAAACAAGTGATGAAAAAGAGAGTATTGGCAATGTTCCTGAGCGTTTGCATGGCCCTTTGCCTTCTGCCTGCAACGGCCCTTGCAGCGCCGGCGCCGGAGGGATCTCCCTTCCTCTATGCCTTCGATGCGCCCAACGGAGACATCCAGCTGGAGATCCGGGCTTCGGATGATGAGACAGTGGTAAGCCTTGGAAAGCCTACGGATCAGATCTTCATCACCCGGGAGGAGATGGATACATATAAGGCGAACGGCCAGGCGGTCTACCTCCGGGCCATTCCCGATGATGGATACGGCTTTGCCGGCTGGAGCGGTATGATGAGCTGGCCCATGAATCCCAATCCCTTCTGTGTTACCAACCTCAACCACGAAAATATGTACTCCATGACGGCCAGCTTCCATCCTCTTGTCACCGTGACCTTCGACGCCGGCGCCCATGGCAGACTGGCCGAAGGGGAGTCCGATACCGACACCGTTGTCTCCGATTACTGGTACGACATGGTGGATTTTCCCCAGGTAGTAACGGACGATGGTTACCGGTTCACCGGCTGGCGGAACAGCGAGGACGGCGAGGTATATACCTATAAAGATGAAGTGCCGGAAAGCTGGGACGGCGCTGTTTTTACCGCCCAGTATGAGGAACTCAGCTATCAGATTAAGAAGATCGACGTTACCATCGGCGACGCGCTGGCCAAAGAGATGCCCAAGCTGAACAAGAGTGACATCCTGCACGCCGAATACGGCAACGAATACATTCTCCTCAGCGGCTATAACGGACACTTTACCACCCCCTGGATCGCCGACTACTGGCACGCCATTCCCGACAGCCTGACCAGTAAGGTGGACACTCCCGCCGAGGCCCAGGACTTCTTCAGCGGCTTTACCGCCATCAAGACCTTCCCCTTCTGGTCCACCTGGAAGGGCTGGGTGGACGGCGGTAAGATCGTGGACGCCCATGTGAGCGGCACCACCCTCTACCTGACTCTGGATAAGCCCCTCCCCGCGGTTCAGAAGATCAACGTCAGCATGAATCTGGCAGAAGGCTACTGGGCGGAGTCCGGGCTGAAGGATTTCACCCTCTCTTCCGACCAGCCCGACGCGGCCCAGGAGATCCCCGCCGTCCAGGCCCCCAAGGGCAAGGCCTTTGTGGGCTGGAAGCTGCCCGGCGCTGAGGCGCCCATCGAAGATCTGGTCTTCAGCTTCAACGGCCTGAAAGATCTGGTGACCGAGTGGAACGGGAATGAGGCTGATCTGACCTTTGAGGCGGTTTATCAGGATGTTCCCGTGACCTTCACCTATCAGGCCGGTGAAAACGGCTGGATCAACGGCGTCCACACCGAGACCTTTGTCCTGGATGAGAATGGTCAGGCCTTCCCCAAGGAGATCCCCTTTGCCTGGGGAGACGAGGGCTATACATTTGCCGGCTGGCAGATCGGCGAAGCGTCCGCGGCGCCTCTGGTCAGCAGCGAGGAACTGGCCGCCATGCCTTTCGATTCTGACACCGTTTTTACAGCCGTATTCAAGGAGATCCCCACAGAACGCTATCTCTTTAACGTGGTCTGCGATGGCCAGACTGTGGATTTCACCCTTTGCCAGTGCCCCAAGGGTACCGTCTTTGCCTCGGAAGAGGAGATCGGGAAGTTTATCGTTATCCAGGCCCCCTTCTATTATGGCGACGACACCTATCACTATACCGGCTTTACCCAGGATGGAACCAACGTCTACCTGAATTATGAAGCAGGAAAATAATCTGATTTGATTTGCTGAGGCCCCGGTGGAAACGCCACCGGGGCCTCAGTCTGTGGATCAAGTGAAATACCATTAGCGGTATCCTGGACATCCGCTTGTGGGCCCCGCCGCCCTCGGCGGGGCAAATCAAAAAAGATATTCCCAAAATCCACACCCTTTACCCAAGGTATTTGCACTTTTAATAGGATACAACAGACTTTTTCAACAAGTGGAGCCGCGATCAGGATTTCCTGACCGCGGCTTTTTTCTTTCCTTAGGAATCTTAAGAAAACGCAAGGGGGAGATAAAGCTTTGTCCGGTATGATAAGACGCAGAAAGGGGGCAGACCGATGAACGGACCTGACCTGCGCAGCCGCCCCATCATCGAAGTCAAGAACATCCGCAAGGAGTATCCTGTGGGAGACGAGACGGTGGTGGCCCTCAAGCGCATCAATCTGACAGTTATGCGGGGAGAGATCTGCTGTATCTTCGGCACTTCCGGTTCGGGCAAAAGTACCTTGCTCAATCAGCTGGCCGGTATGGAAAAACCCACCCGTGGGGAAGTCCGCATCGGCGGCGTACCCATCTCCCGCCTCAACGAAAACCAATTGGCATCCTTTCGGCAAAAGCACCTGGGCTTTGTCTTCCAGTCCTATAACCTGCTGCCCAATCTGACCGCTACGGAAAATGTGGCCATGCCGCTTCTCTTCCGCGGCGTGCCCCGGAAGCAGCGGGAGGAAGCCGCCCGCAAACTACTGACCCGGGTGGGACTGTCCCACCGGCTGGACCATTTCCCCCGCCAGATGTCCGGCGGACAGCAGCAGCGGGCCGGTATTGCCCGGGCCTTCATCGCCCGGCCCGACGTGGTCTTTGCCGACGAGCCCACCGGAAACCTGGACTCCAAGACCACCGTGGAGATCATGGATATGATCTGCACCTTTGCCCGGGACTACCACCAGACCATTATCCTGGTCACCCACGACCCGGAAATGGCATCCTATGCCGACCGGATCGTCAAGCTCATCGACGGCGAGATCGTCAGCAACCAAGTCAACGATAAGAAGGAGAGAAAACGTCATGAATCATAATCTGCTGCGGCGGGGCTCCGCCCTTGTGCTCTTGCTGGTCTTGCTGGCCTCTCTGCTGCCCGCCGCCCTGGGCGCGGACGGCGGTAATCTGTACATCACCGGCTATCAGGTGTCCAAGAGCACCATCACCAAGGGTGACACGGTGGACATCACCGTCTCCATCAAGGACACCGGCGACGGCACCGGCGCCGGCGACCCTGCTTCTCTGGACATCGGTAAGCTGGAAGACAGCTTTACCGGCGGTACCGTCACCGTCACCAAAACCTCCGCAGAGCAATAACCCCTCTCCTATGAGATCAAATTTGCCGGCGTCAAATATAAAGGAGTGGGACAGAGTCTGAAATTCCAGATCGGTACCGCCGGCGCGCCCGACTCCTACCAGTCCATGGAGCTGACCATCACCGAGGCGGTGGTCTATGAAGCGCCCCAGCATACCGACAAAGAGCCGCAGGAGGCCGCGCCCGCTCCCATGGTCCTCGTCTCCCGCAGCGAGATCAAAAAGCCCATCGAGGCCGGGCAGGAGTTGGAAATCACCGTTTCCTTTCAGAATCTGGGCGCCATGAAGCTCCGTTCTCCCGTGGCCACCTTCACCCCCTCCGACGCTCTGGAGATCGTGGGCGGCGCGTCTTCCTTTGCCCTGGATGACATCGCCCCCAAAAAGACCGCCAGCGTCAAGGTGAAGATCAAGGCGGGCAGCACCATCCCCTCCGCCAATCAGTCCCTGGGGGTGGAGCTGAAGTTCAACTATAACAACAATCAGGGCTATGTGCAGGGCAATGTCACCGATAAAGTGTCCATTCCCGCTCTGGGCCGGGAGAGCGTGCCCCAGCCGGTGGTGCTGGTGACCCGCTCCCAGATCGCAAAACCGCTGGCCGCCGAGGAAGAGGCGGAAGTGACCATCCAGTTCCGCAACGCCGGTACCACCAAGCTGGTGGACCCGGTGGTGTCGGTCACCCCGTCGGAGTCCCTGCTCCTCCTCAACGACAGCGCCACCTTCCTCCTGTCCGCCATCGAGCCGGGCAAGAGCGCCTCTGTGGTGGTGAAGGTCAAGGCCGCTAAGGGCCTCAACGCCACCAGCCAGTCCCTGAGCACCGACCTGAAGTACAGCTATGATAACGGCGGGATGCTCACCCAGGCCACCTCTTCCGACAAGATGGTGATCCCCACCGTGGCCAAGGAGAGCGTGGCCCAGCCGGTGGTGGTGGTCACCCGGTCGGGGCTGTCCAAGCCCCTCTCGGCCAACGAGACCGCCAACGTGACCCTTACCTTCCGCAACGCCGGTACCGCCAAGCTGGTCTCTCCCGTGGCGTCGGTCACCCCGTCGGAAGCCCTGATTCTCCTCAATGACAGCGGCACCTTCCTGCTGCCCGATATCGGGCCGGGGGAGAGCGCTTCTCTGGCGCTCCGTGTCCAGGCGGGCAAGGAACTGACCGCCGCCACCCAGTCTCTGAGCACCGAGCTCAAGTACAGCTATGATAACGGCGAGACCATCACCCAGGCCACTGCCTCCGACCGGATCAATCTCTCGGTCAATCCCACCGCCGCCGCCGGGGAGAAGTCGGATGCGTCGGTGCCCAACATCATCATCAGCAGCTTCAGCTACGGCGGAAGCTCCGTGGCGGCGGGCAGCAGCTTCCCCCTAAACTTTACCTTTGAAAATACCGGCGTTCTCAACATTGAGAACGTGGTGGTCACCGTGGACGGCGGCGAGAATTTCACCATGGAGGGGAGCACCAACACCTTCCACTATAAAAAACTGCCTGCCGGAAACAATCTGAGCCAGGAAGTGCCCATGCGTGCCGTCCCCACCGGCAAGAGCGGCGCCCAGAGCATCGGCATCTCCTTTAAATATGAATATCTGGACGGGGACAAGCGGACCCAGAGCAATTCCGAGATCAAGCTGTCCATCCCCTTCTACCAGCCCGACCGCTTCCAGATCACCGCCCCCACCGTGCCTGAGACGGTGAATGTGGGCGAAGAGACCGAGATCATGCTGGCCTACTTCAACAAGGGAAAAGACGATCTGGCCAATCTGGAAGCCACGGTAGAGGGCAACGGCGTGGACACCCCCGCCAGAGTGCAGTACCTGGGCAACGTCACCGCCGGCACCAGCGGCAACATCGGCTTTGCCCTCACCCCCAACAAGGAGGGGGAGATCAGCGTGGTGCTCAAGGTCAGCTATGAAAACGCCGACCAGCAGGTGCAGACCAGAGAATTTCCCATCAAGTTCCGAGCCCTGGACTATACGCCCAGCGAAGAATTCCCCGAGGACGATATGGAGACCCAGCAGGAGCCGTCCTTTCCGTGGATTCCTGTTGGCGTGGGGGGCGCTGTGGTGGCTGCACTGGTGGTGGTATTCCTTCTGCGCCGGAGAAAGGCAATGAAAGACCAGCTGCCCGCCGCCGACTGGGACGACAACTGGGAGGAGAACGAACAGAACAACGGGGAGGGATAAAACTTGAAGAAGCAGGACCTGCTGCGTATGTGCGTGCAAAACCTGTTACGGCGCAAATCCAGAACGTTTCTGACGGTATTGGGTGTACTCATCGGCTGCTGCTCCATCGTCATCATGGTTTCTCTGGGCATCGGCATGAAGGAATCCCAGGAGCGGACGCTGGCGCAGATGGGCGACCTGACGATCATCACGGTAAACGCCCCCCAGAACGGACGGGGAAAGGCAAAACTGGACGAAGCGCTGATTAAGCGGATCAAAAAGCTGGACGGCGTGGAAGCAGTGACCCCCAAACAGACCCTGGAGGTGGAAACGGCACAGCTCATCGCAGGGGCGGGCAAGCGATACGTTGCCGACTGGGTGACCATCGTGGGCCTGGATACGGAAGCCATGGAAAAGATGGGCTACCAGATCATCGAAGGGGGGATCTCCGACAAGAGCGGAGAGGTGATCGTGGGCCAGTTTCTGGCGTACAGCTTCCGGGATACCCTCCGCCCGGAGGGATACAACATGGTGGACCGGTGGAGCGGCGGCTGGGATGAGAACGGCAAGCTGACCAATGTGCCGCCCCCCTACCTGGACCCCATAAAAACGCCTATGACCCTGGAAGTAGTGCAGGAAGGCGGAAAAAAGATCTCCATTCCCCTCACAGCCTCCGGCATGACCAAGGAGGACTATTCCAAAGGAAGCGAGACCTCCGACGGTATCATGATCAGTCTGGCGGAGTTCAAAAAGCTCAACGAGAAGATACAGGGCAGCAAGAAAAAACCCCGGCCCTATGACTCGGTGATGGTGAAGGTCACCGACATTAACCAGGTGGAGCGGGTGGAAAACGACATCAAAGTCATGGGCTATAATACCGACTCCATGGAGAGCATCCGCAAACCCATGGAGAAGGAAGCCCGGCAGAAGCAGATGATGCTGGGCGGACTGGGGGCCATCTCGCTCTTTGTGGCGGCGCTGGGTATCACCAATACCATGATCATGTCCATCTCCGAGCGGACCCGGGAGATCGGTATCATGAAGTCTCTGGGCTGCTATGTGGGAGACATCCGCATGATGTTCCTCTCTGAGGCTGGCGCCATCGGGCTGCTGGGCGGGATCATCGGCTGTATCATCAGCTTTGTGGCGTCAGTCATCATCAATCTGGTGTCACTGGGCCTGTCGCCCGACAATCTTCTGCCCGCCCTGCTGGGCGGACCGGATGTGAGCCGCGTTTCCATCGTGCCGCCGTGGCTGCTGCTTTTCGCGGTGGTGTTCTCGGTGTTCATCGGCCTGGGTTCCGGCTATTATCCCGCCAATAAGGCGGTGGCCATTCCCGCGCTGGAAGCCATCAAAAGCGAATAAAAACAACACACCCTGGAGCATTGCAGCTTCAGGGTGTGTTTGCGCGTTAGACCGGCAATGGAAGGGGGATTAGCGTAAAATTTTACAAAAACTTGACCGTATTTCGATAGAGGGAAAAGCTGGATGCCAAGTATACTAAGCCGTGTATGAAACCGAACTGTATGAATGCAGAACGTTAAGGAGTGTGGAAGTATATGAAGCAGGTACGACTCAGGCCCTGGCGCCAGAGATGTGCCGCCGCGGTACTGGCGGGAACGATGGTGTTGGGTATGGTGCCCTCCGCCGCAGCCCAGGAAATGGGCGAATGGACCCGCGATGCTGTGGAAGCCCTGTCTCAGCCCCAGGTGGTGGCTGACTGGAAATTCGGTCAGGATTACACCAGCGGCAGCATTGCCGACGGCAGCTTGATCATTGAAGACCAGAGCGGCAATGAAAACGACCTGGAAATGCAGACCTACGGACAGGGAAACTGGGAAGACTATCTCACCTTTTCCGAAGACAGCATGACCGGCGAAGGGGGCAGCATGGTCTTTGACGGCGACAGTACCGGAAAGACCGGCGCTGACTTTATCACCGTGGAGGACGCCGCCATCAACAGCGAGGAATTTGTAAACGGCTATACCATGGAGTTCCTCTACTACTTCCCTGAGGACTGGACGGCGGCTGATTCCTGGATGAGTCTCATCGGCCGTCAGGGGTCCAACGGCGGAAACCCCGAGGGAG
>DXGA01000032.1 GCA_019114165.1 Candidatus Flavonifractor merdipullorum
GACGAAAGAAGAAAAAACACAAAAGAAAGTCAAAAAAAGGAAGAAAAATGTGGGATGTAACCGTTCTGTAATTGCATTTTAGAAGAGAAGACCATATAATGTACCATGTGGTTTTACAACTGGGAAACATAGAGAGTTTGACAGATACTGGAGTTGATATAGTCATGGAAAGAGAAAGACAAAATGGCAAACGCGTCATGCCTGCCCAGCAGGGGACGCCGAAAAAGAGAACAAAAAAGAAAGGATCGCCTTTGGTACCGGTACTCATCGTGCTGGCGGTTCTGGTGGCGGCGTATGCCGGCCTGACGGCTTGGGTCGCCATGAGCAATCAGATGCTGCCCAATACCACGGTGGGCGGCATTGAGCTGGGCGGTCTGGACCGGGCCGAGGCGCTGGCCAAGGTGGAGCAGGAGGCGCAAAGCCGCTGTGAAGCCATTTCCATCTCCTTTACCTGCGGCGGAACGGAGTTTACCGTTCCGGGCAGCGATCTGACGGCCGACGGCGCCTCGGCAGTCAATGACGCATGGCAGCAGAGCCGCAGCGGCAACCTGCTTTCCGGCGGCATCCGCTATCTGGGCGCGCTGCTTGGCGTGAGCAAAGCGGAAGTGGATCTGCCCCTTCGCTTTGACCAGACGCCTCAGGCCATTCTGGACGCCGAGAGCCACATCACCAACGGCATGGTGGAGACCACCTATACCGTGACCGACACCACCCTGGAGCTGACCCACGGCACCACCGGCCAGGCCATCGACATTGTGAAGCTGGAGGAAGAGATCCTGGCCCAGTTCCAGGACCAGCTCAACGGCGGCGAAGCCCAGCCTCCCATCGACGTGCCGGTGACCACGGAGGCCCCGCCTGAGCCGGATTTTCAGGCCATCTACGACGCCGTCTACAAAGAACCGGCGGACGCTACCCTGGATAAGACCACAAAAGAGATCGTCCCCTCTGTGACCGGCGTCAGCTTTGACATCGAAGCCGCCAAGGCCGCGCTGGAGGGAACGGAAGAGGGGGAGACGGTCTCCGTCCCGCTGACCCTCACCGAGCCCGCGGTCACCACCGCCAAGCTGGAGGCGAATCTGTTCTCCGATGTGCTGGGCAAGGCCTCTACCCGTACCACCGGCGACTCCAACCGCATCCATAACGTGGACCTGGCCTGCCAGCGGGTCAACGGCACCATCCTGCTGCCCGGCGAAGTATTTTCCTATAACGCCCTGTGCGGACCCTATTCCCAGTCGGGCGGCTACCTGAAGGCCGGCGCCTATGTGGGCGGCGCCACCACCCCCACCTGGGCCGGCGGCGTGTGTCAGCTGTCCTCCACCATCTACTACACCACCCTCAAGGCCAATCTGGAGACGGTGGAGCGCTCCAAGCATAAATACGACGTGGGTTACCTGCCCTCCGGCATGGACGCCACCGTTTACAGCGACAGCCTGGACTTCAAGTTCAAAAACAGCACCGACTATCCCATCAAGATCGTCACCTCGCTGACCAAGAGCAACGGCACCCGGTACTGCAACGTCACCATCTACGGTACCAATACCACCGGTGTCTATGGCGATCCCTATTCTGTGGTGGTGAGCACCACCCAGCCCAAGACAGTCTATGAGCCCAGCAGCTCTGTGCCCCAGGGCTCCGCGCCCCAGAAGGATTCCACCCGTACGGCTTACACCGGCAAGGTGGTGGAAGTCCACCAGCGGCTGAGAGACGCCAACGGCAATGTGATCAGCGATACCGTCATCCATACCGACCGGTTCGACGCCCGCGACGCGGTGTACCTGTACAATCCCGCCGACGCCGATCTGTGGGGCATTGACCCGTCCACCGGTCTCAAGACCAAGACGCCCACCGCCCCCAGTACCACTCCCACCCCCAGCACTGCGCCCAGCACGACCCCCACACCTACGCCCAGCGTCGCCCCCAGCGCCACGCCGTCTCCCACGCCCAGCGCGGCCCCCAGTGCGGCCCAGCCTTCGGCCGCGCCTACCACTGCGCCTTCGGATTCGGGCGGGGAAGTGGTGCTGCCCCCTGAGGCGGAGAACAGATAACCATGTTTCAGGGATTTTCTGACGCAACCATTGACTTCATGTGGGGTATCCGCTTCAACAATGAGCGGAGCTGGTTTGAAGCCAACAAGGAGACCTATCTCCGCACCTTCTACCAGCCCATGAAGGAATTGGCCCAGGAGGTATACGAGCGCTATCATGAGGCCCACCCGGAGCTGGACCTGATGTATAAAGTGTCCCGCATTTACCGGGATGCCCGGCGGCTGTACGGTCGTGGACCGTACAAGGACCATCTGTGGTTTTCCCTCCGCCGTCCGGATACCGAGATCTCCGATACGCCGGTGCTGTGGTTTGAGCTGGAGCCGGAGGGATGGTCCTACGGCATGGGCTATTACTCCGCCACGCCGCTCACCATGGCCAAGTTCCGGCGCCGGCTGGATCTCGATCCGGCGCGGTTTTTGAAGCTGGCCCGCCGGTTGGAACAGCAGGATATTTTTCAACTGGAGGGCGAAGACTACCGCCGTCCCAAGGGCGGCTGTGCCCCGGGGCTGGAACACTGGTACAACAAAAAGCGGCTGAGCCTGATGGCGGAGGAGAAGCACAGCGATGTGCTGTTCCGCCATGAACTGGCCGACCGGCTGTATGAGGGCTTTGAACTGCTCTATCCACTGTATGATTACTTCCAATCGCTGTCCGGCGATCCGGACCCCCGTGATTGAGAGGAGAAATGATCCATGACAGGTGCGCAGGAACGTCTGGCCGCCATAGCGGCGGAACTGGCGGAGCTGGACCGTCAGCAGGAGGAACTTGCCAGACTGGACCAGGCCTTCCGGGCAAGGTCGGAACAACGCAGTGCCCAGGACCGTCAGGTCCAGGCGCTGCGCCTTGCCTGGGAAAAGGAGCAGGGCGACGTGGAATTGCTGGAGGGAGTGACGGTGCAGGGGCTGCTGCTCCGCCTCTCCGGCCGCCGGGAGGAGCGTCTGGACCAAGAGCACCGGGAGGAGCGGGACGCCCGCAGCCGCTGCGAACAGGCCCAGGCGGAGCTGGAGCGGATGGACCAGGAACTCCAGCGGGTGATGTCGGAGCGGGGAAAGCTCCGGACGGCGCAGGGCCGCCGCAAGACCCTTCTGGAGGAAAAGGAGGGCATCCTGATAGAACTGGGTGGTCCCACAGGAGAAGAGCTGGCGCAGATATCGGCGGAGCTGACCGACTGCCAAAAGGCATATGCCCAGCTGGATCAGGCCTGTTTTGCGGGCGAAAACGTGATGAGCGGCCTGAATCAGGCGCTTTACGCGCTGGACAGTGCCCGGGATCTGGGCACATGGGATATGCTGGGCGGCGGAACGCTGGTGACGCTGGCCAAGCATGAGCGTTTGGATGAGGCCAGAAATGCGGTCCACCGGGCGCAGCAGGCCATGGGCCGGTTCCGCAATTCTCTTTCCGAGCTGAAAGACCTGCACATTCCCCCGGTTTCCATCGGCGAAGGGGCGGTCATCGCCGACTATCTTTTCGACGGACTGATCGTTGATTTTCTGGTGCAGTCCAAAATCAAGGAAAATCAGGATGATATTTCGAATGCCCGCTATCGGGTCAAGGATATTCTGGGCAAGCTGCAAGAACGCCGCCAGGAGCTGAAGACCCGCTGTCAGGCATTGGAACAGCGCCGTGCCGCGCTGTTGTCAACCCCATCGCCTGCTATCTGAGGATAATAAAACTCCGCTGCAAGATTCATATACTTGCAGCGGAGTTTCTCTTTTATGGATGAATTTAAGCCTCGATGGCGGAGATGAGATCCACGCGGCGCTGATGCCGTCCGCCTTCAAACGCGGTGGTGAGGAAGACCTCCACGATACGGTCGGCCATGTTGGCCCCGATGAGGCCGCCGCCCATGGCCAGCATGTTGGCGTCGTTGTGGCGGCGGGTCATCTCAGCGGACAGGGGCTCGGAGCACAGGGCGCAGCGGATGCCCTTGACCTTGTTGGCCGAGATGGAGATGCCGATGCCGGTGGTGCACA
The DNA here is from genome assembly GCA_019114165.1 of Candidatus Flavonifractor merdipullorum. Lineage (GTDB taxonomy): Bacteria > Bacillota > Clostridia > Oscillospirales > Oscillospiraceae > Pseudoflavonifractor_A > Pseudoflavonifractor_A merdipullorum. The sequence goes on from DXGA01000032.1 coordinate 4,019, forward strand.
CCACGATGCCCCGCTCACAGCGGCCGTCGGCCACCGCCTCGGCGGCGGCGCGGCCGAAGACGGGGTAATCCACGCTGTCGGTGGAGTTGCAGCCGCAGTCCAGCACCTCGTAGCCGTGGGACTCCAGCCAGCTCTTCACATGCTCTTTCAGGGCGAAACCGCCGTGGTCACAACCGAGAGAAACCTTCATCATTCAAAACTCCTTTTGATTTTTAATTGGAATATTACAAAACGGATTTACAATTTATGAAAAACCGGTTTGCGTTTTTCGTAGACCGCCACATAGCGGAAGCCGGTCTCCCGCAGGAGATCACAGGCCTGAGCAATCCCTCTGCCCAGCCCCTCCACGGTGTGGGCGTCGGAGCCGGTGGTGACGATCTCGCCGCCCAAAGCGCGGTAACGGCTGAGGATGGACATCCACGCGCCGATGGTCTTGCCCCGGCAGGTGTTGACCTCAATGCCCCGCCCGGCCTGAATGACGGCCTTAAGGATCACGTCGATGACCTCTTTATAACCCAGCAGGGAGACCCCGTCGGGCATATAGCGCAGGGGGTAGATGATGTGGCCCATCACGTCGTACAGATCGCTCTGAGGAGCCAGATGGGCCATGGAAGTAAAGTAGTCGTCCAGGGTGGCGTAGCAGTCTTCCAGATGGTCAAAGTTGAGGTAAAAGAGGTCGATGCCCCCCTTTTCGGGGCTCATGTTATGGACCGAGCCAATGACGAAATCCAGCTCCGGCTGATCCAGGAAGGCGCGGGCCTCCTGGGGGAAGCAGGCGCCGGCCCCCATCTCGATGCCCAGATGCAGGTCCAGCTTTCCGGCGTAACGGGGCGCCGTCTCGCGGAACTGCTTGAGGGAAGGCCCCCAGTCCAGCGGCGGGGCCTTTTTGCCGTCCTCGGTGAAGAAGTCGTAGTGGTCGGTGACGGTGAGGGCGGATAGCCCCGCGGCAATGGCGGCGTCCGCCAGGATGGAGAGGGGTACATGGCCATCCATGGAGAGGATGGTGTGGGTGTGACTGTCGGAGTAGTACATTTCAACAAAACCCCCTTGTGTGAGTCGGAGATCAGAAGGGCCAGGAGAGGAACCACTGGAGGAAACAGGTGGTGTACCAGCGGGGCACGGAGAGGCCGATGAGCACCGGGTAGAACGCGGCGTAGAGGAAGACGGCCACACCGGTGGTCACATAGAGGGCGGCGCTTCCCTGTCTGGGCTCCATCTCGATGAGTTCGTCAAAGACATAGCAAAGGGCGAAGACCAGGAAGAGGATGGAGGGGAAATAGTGGTAGGCAAAGGTGGTGCGGAAGATAAAGAACCAGGGAGCCAGCTGGGAAAAGAAGGCGATCACGATAAAAAGGGCTTTCCCGCAGCGCCTCTGGACCATGCGTACCCCGGTGGACAGGAGGGCGAACAATCCGCCCCAGCAGACCACGGGATTGGAGAAGGCGGCAAAGGCGGACTTCATATTGTTGTCCTGATAGTCCAGATAATAGAGAATGGGCCGTCCGTCCACGATCCACTGGTACCAGCGGGACTCATAGGGGTGGGTATCGTGGACCCCCTGGTGATAGGTGAGCATATAGACCTGATTGTCCCAGGTGATCTTTAAGAGGTTGGAAAGGCTCATATTCCCGCTGGCGTAAGCGTAGGGGAGGTAGGAGAGCACATAGATGACCACCGGGATAAGCACAAAGCACAGCACCGAGAAGAGCAGAGTCTTTGCCAGCCAGGGGCCGAGGGGCATTTCGGGCTGCTGGTCCGGCTCCTGCGCCCGGGGCCAGTCGCGGATCTTGAACCACAGGCCGATGAAGTAGAGGAGGGCCAGCCCCGCGCCGCCATAGATGACCGTCCATTTGGAAGCCGCGCCGATGCCCCAGAAGAGCCCCGACAGGAAGAGCCAGGGCGCGCCTTCCCGGAAGGAGGTACCGGCGGGCAGGGTGAGATACCGGTACATGAAATAGTACATCAGCAGGATGAAGAAAACGCCGTAGGTGTCGATGGTGGCGATGCGGGTCTGGGTCAGGTGCATGAAATCAAAGGCAAAGAGGGCAGTGCCGCAGGCGGCCACCGGAGTTTTGCCGAAGAGATTTTTGAGGAAGAGATAGAGAACAGGGAGCATGAGCACCCCGAAGAGGGTCCCCATAAACCGCCAGCCAAAGGGCGTCATGCCAAAGAGCTGGATGCCCAGGCTGAGGATGAGCTTGCCCAGGGGCGGATGGGAGATCTCATAGGGATAGATCCCCCGGATGTGTTCATAGGCGGTGCGGGCGTGGTAGATTTCATCAAAATAGGTGGAGTTATACCAGGAGATGTCGTCGGGTACCGCAGAGAAATCATCGAAGAGGGGGGCGCCCAGAGTGCCGTCCAGCAGGGCGGCGGCATCGATGGCCTGTCCGTTTTCATCAAAGAGGACCAGCTCGCCCAGCTCCAGCGGGCCCCGGTCCACCTTGGCGGTGAGGCGAAGATAGCGGATCTCCAGATCGTTGGTGGGGTCCACCTCCAGCCATTTGAAGAGGTCGTCGTAATTCTGCTCCAGATGGTAGCCGGGGGCGTAATCCTCCGCGTCGGCCCAGTAGTATTCCGTGCTGACGCCGTCCTCGCCGGTGCGCGTCCAGAGGGTGGACCAGTGTTCCCCGTCCGACGAGATTTCCAGATTGTATCCGCCGGTACCGAGGCCGGGATAGTACCACAGCTTGGAGACCAGAACGGACTCTTTCAGCGTGACGGTCAGTCCGTCGCCGGTAGAAGAACAGGAGAGGAAGGACCGGGGGGCAGTGGTGGAACCCAGCTGGAAAAAGGCGGTGGCGGCATAGAGGACGGTCACCAGCACCAGCAAAACCCAGTCCAGCCGTACCATGGGGTGGCAGCGTCCGGCAAAGGTGAACTTCGGCTTTGGCGGCAGATGGACGCCGGTGCCGCCCTGAAGGAGGATATGGGGAGAGAGCCCCCGGTTCTCTTTTACCAGGACCCAGTACCAGTGGAACAGGCAGATCAGGGCGGTCAGCAGGGCGACGGCAAAGAGGATGGTGGGGGTGACAAAGCGCAGGATGTCAGGCATAAAGGACCTCCGGGCAAAGAAATAGGGACGGCCGACTGACCGTCCCATTTACAGGGAGAGTCAAAGGACCGTCCCTATTTTATTTCTTTTTCTTGAATCTGTCAATGAAACCCTTTACGCCGTCCTCTTCTTCCTCGGGCAGCTCGCCCATGGCCCGGCCATAGGCCCGGAGGGCTTCCTTCTGCTCATGGCTCAGGTTGCGGGGCACCTGGACGTCCACGGTGACAAACTGATCGCCGCGGCCGCGGCCGTTCACATTGGGGATACCCTTGCCCCGCAGACGGAAGGTGGTGCCGGGCTGGGTGCCCTCGGGCAGGTTCCACTTGACCTTGCCGTCGATGGTGGGGATCTCCAGCTCCGCGCCCAGGGTGGCCTGGAGGAAGGTAACCGGCTGCTCCAGATAGACGGCGTTGCCGTCACGCTTGAACTGGGGATGGGGCCGCACCCGCACGGAGATGATGAGATCGCCGGCGGGACCGCCGTTCTTGCCGGCGCCGCCCTGCCCACGGAGGGAAATGGCCTGGCCGTCGTCGATACCGGCGGGGATCTTAATGGTGATCTTGCGGTTTTTGCGCACCGTACCGGCGCCGTTGCAGGTCTTGCAGGGGGAGTGGATGATCTTACCGGTGCCGTTACACTTGGGGCACTGGGCGGTGGTGGAGAAGGAGAAGGCACCGTTGCCCCGCTGGATGCGGATGACGCCGCTGCCGTGACAGTCGGGGCAGGTGTCGGCGGTGGTGCCGGGGGCGCAGCCGCTGCCCTTACACACGTCACAGGTCTCGCTGCGGGCCACGGAAATTTCCTTTTCGCAGCCGAAGGCGGCCTCCTCAAAGGAGATGGTCACGCTGGTGCGGAGGGTGTCGCCCTTGGCGGGGCCGTTGCGGCGGCTGCCGCCGCCGCCAAAACCGCCGCCGAAGAAAGAGCCGAAAATGTCGCCCAGGTCGATGTCGCCCATATCGGTAAAGCCGCCGAAGCCGCCGCCGTAACCGCCCGCGCCGAAGTTGGGGTCTACGCCCGCGTGGCCGAACTGGTCGTACTTGGCCCGCTTGTCTTTATCGGACAGGACCTCGTAAGCCTCGTTGACCTCCTTGAAGTGGGCCTCGGCGGTTTTGTCGCCGGGGTTCAGGTCGGGGTGGTATTTCTTGGCAAGCTTGCGGTAGGCCTTTTTGATCTCCTCATCGGAAGCGCCCTTGGCCACGCCAAGGACCTCATAAAAATCTCGTTTCTGTTCTGGCATATGGTTCACCTCTGTTCAGCGCGGAAGGGAAGGCCAACCGCGTACAGGATCGTTTGGAAAAGAACACAACGGCGCGCAGGCGGGGCCGTGCCCCGCCCGCGCGGACAATTGCGGATTGATTACTTGTTGTCGTCGTCCACCACGGTGTAGTCGGCGTCCACCACATTGGGATCGGTGTCGGCAGCGCCGCCGGCAGCCTGACCGCCCATGTCGGGGCCGGGCTGCGCGCCGGCCTGAGCGCCGGACTGCTGGTAGAGCTTCTCGCTGATGGGATAGAAGGCCTTGGACAGCTCCTCGCTGGCGGCCTTGATGGCCTCCACGTCGGTGCCCTTCAGGGCGTCCTTCACCTTGTTGAGGGCGGCGTCCAGGGTGGCCTTGTCATTGGCGTCGATCTTGTCCTTCAGGTCCTCCATGACCTTCTCGGTCTGATAGACCATCTGGTCGGCGTTGTTGCGCACGTCAACCTCTTCCTTGCGCTTGGCGTCCTCGGCGGCGAACTGCTCGGCCTCGCGGACGGCCTTGTCGATGTCCTCCTTGGACATGTTGGTGGAGGAGGTGATGGTGATGTGCTGCTCCTTGCCGGTGCCCAGGTCCTTGGCGGAGACGTTCACGATGCCGTTGGCG
>DXGA01000033.1 GCA_019114165.1 Candidatus Flavonifractor merdipullorum
CGTCATCCACTATCAGCGGGATCTGGCCACCCTCAGCGCCAAGGATATCGACGTGGTCCGGCTCCACGCCCAGGACGGCGTAGACTTCGTCACCCTCCACTGCGGCATCACCAGAAAGACCATCGACCAGATCCGCAAGCATAAGAGAAAGATGAATATCGTCTCCCGGGGCGGCTCTCTGGTCTTTGCCTGGATGTGCATGACCGGGGAGGAAAATCCCTTCTACGAGTATTATGACGAGATCCTGGACATCTGCCGGGAGTACGACGTGACCATTTCCCTGGGCGACGCCTGCCGCCCGGGCTGTCTGGCCGACGCCACCGACGTATGTCAGATTGAGGAGCTGGTCCGTCTGGGCGAGCTCACCAAGCGGGCCTGGGAGAAGGACGTACAGGTCATGGTGGAGGGTCCCGGCCATGTACCCATGGACCAGATCGCCGCCAACATGAAGGTGCAGCAGACCATCTGCATGGGCGCGCCCTTCTACGTGCTTGGCCCTCTGGTGACCGACATCGCCCCCGGCTATGACCACATCACCGCGGCCATCGGCGGCGCCATGGCCGCCATGAACGGCGCGGCCTTCCTGTGCTACGTCACCCCTGCCGAGCATCTGGCCCTCCCCAACGTGGACGACGTGAAGCAGGGCATCATCGCCTCCAAAATCGCCGCCCACGCCGCCGACATTGCTAAGGGGGTGCCCCATGCCCGGGACATCGACGACAAGATGGGCGACGCCCGCCGTGCGCTGGACTGGGAAGGCCAGTGGGCCTGCGCCATCGATCCGGAGACCGCCAAGGCCATCCGGGACGACCGCTCCCCCGAACATGACGACACCTGCTCCATGTGCGGCAAATTCTGTGCCGTGCGTTCCATGAACAAGGCGCTGAGCGGAGAGTATATTGATATTCTCTGATTGAAACCGGAAAAGAGAGAGGCTGGGATCCCCGCGGGATCTCAGCCTCTCTGTGCTTATCGGCGGAAAGAGGAGCGTCAGTATCCCCGGCTGGGACACATGGCGCGGCACTGCCGGACAACGGTGCGGCAGAGTTCGTTGTAGTAATCCAGATAGGCCCGTTTGCGCTGGCGTTCTTCCCGCAGGGCGCCCTGACGGGCCTGCCAGTTGGCACAGGTCTTGTGGCAGCCTTCGGAATAGTGGGGGCAGGTGCTTTTACAGGGGATCATACCAAAAACTCCTCTCTGAAAAGACGATAGACACGACCCACCGGCAGAGTGCCGGATCTGAACTGCCTCTATTATATGCCCGTCCCCGGGAGAACTGCCAGCAGAGTATGGTGAAGTTTTGGTAAAAGAATGGAAAACCCCGGCTGTCCCAAAGAAAGGGACGGCCGGGGGAAGAGGTTCACATCAGACGCACGGTATAGTAGACCGCCATGGCCAGCAGCCAGACGATCTCCACGGCATAGAGCACCGCCACAGGACCCAGCAGCAGGCCCAAACCCTGCACCAGCACCGAAACCAGGAAGGTGAGATAGAGCAGGATGTAATTGGCGTTGCCGGGGAGGCACTGGACCGCGCCGCTTTTGAAGCGGAGGAAACCGCGGTTGCACTGGAGCTTACGGGTCATGAGGATGGCGGCCACCAGAACCACCAGCTCCACGATGAGGTAGGCATAGAGCAGGGAGGTATGTCCCTGCCGTTTGGAGAGCATCCAGAGGCCCAGCAGACCGGCGGCGCCGGTGACCATCACCACGAAGAACTCCCGCTGGTAGAGGTAGTAGACCAGAGCCAGCACGGCGATACAGGGCACCGCCACGCAAAGGGCCTTGACGCCGGCTTCCACGAAAAAGTGGGTGAGGATGGCGCAGACCGAGAAAAGGGAAAGAACGGTGGTGGTAACCTGAGGGGCCAGGGTGCTGCCGTGCCGGCGGCGGGTGTTGACCCACCAGATCAGGGCGGCGATAAAACCGATGGGGAGGACGAAGGAGAGGATGCCGGTGGCGTCATAGATGCCTTTGGCGATAAAAACCTCGTCCATGGTATATTCCACATAATAGCGATTGAGGAGGAGCAGCAGCGCCTCTAACACCACGGAACCGGCAATCCAGATCAGAACGCGGTTGAGGATGGCGTCTTCCTGTCTGGCCCGCTCTGCTGCTTTATCTCTCTTATCCATGAATTCATCTCCTGTGCAGTGAATGGTCGTTCGTCTCGCATTTGTATATTTTAGCAGAAAGTACACGCTTTTGCAATCATAAAAATCAGATCTTGTCTGGAGAAGGCTTTACCTGCCGCCATAAAATGTGGTACAATGTGCACGATTGGCCCTGGGGGAAGGAGGGGATTCCGCTTTCCCGCCGGCCCGGATTCTACCAGACAGATGGGAGCACAGCCTCATGAAGATACGATCTCTTGTTTCGATGACTGCCGCTTTGTTGGTGCTGCTGGCCGGCTGTACGCCGGCGGAGGAGAGCGCCGAGCGGCAGTTTTTTGCCATGGACACGGTGATGTCGGTCAAGGTCTCCGGCCCGAAGGGGGAGAAGGCGGTGGAAACGGTCTGCAGCGAGATCAGCCGTCTGGACGCCCTTTTTTCCCGAACTGATCCGGACAGTGACATTTCCCGGCTGAACGCGGCGGCGGGCAGCGGCACATGGACCACACTCAGCGGCGAGACGGCGGAGGTGCTGACCATGGCGCGGGCCTACGCAGAGGAGACGGGAGGCGCTTTCGACGTGACCATCGCGCCGGTGATGGACGCCTGGGGCTTTGGCACAACGGAAGAGACGTATCAGGTGCCGGACGGGGAGACCTTGCAGACCCTGCTTCCGCTGGTGGACAGCCAAAAGCTCACCATGGGGGAAGACGGAACCTCTGCCCGGCTGGAGCTTGCGGGGATGGAAGCGGATCTGGGCGGCATCGCCAAGGGATACGCCGCCGACCGGGCCGTGTCGCTGCTGGAAGAGGCGGGGATCACCTCGGCCCTTCTCAATCTGGGGACCAGCACCATCTCTCTGGTGGGGAGCAAGGCGGACGGCAGCCCCTGGCGGGTGGCGGTCCGGGACCCGGCTGACGAGAGCGGCACGCTGTGCGTGCTGGAGCTGTCCGACTGCGCCCTGTCCACCTCCGGCGGATATGAGCGGTATTTTGAGGAGGACGGACAGGTTTACCACCACATTCTGGACCCCAAGACCGGCGCGCCTGCCCAAAGCGGGCTGAGTTCGGTGACGGTGGTGACCGAACAGGGGACCGACGCCGACGTCTGGTCCACCGCCCTCTATGTGATGGGGACCGGGGAAGCGCTGGACTTCTGGCGGCAGGAGGGAGGCTTTGAGTGCATCCTCTGTCAGGCGGACGGCACAGTACTGGTGACCGAGGGCCTGGAGGGAAAGCTGAACACGGAGGAGAGCGGCGATGGATACACCTTTGAGATCGTCCGCCGCTGAGCGCACCCGTCCCACGGCGTGGGATGGAGCGGTGGCGCTGGGGATCGTGCTGGCAGCAGCCCTCTTGTTCTGGCTGCTGCTGCCCCGGGATACCGGCGGAGCGCTGACCGCCCGCATCACCCTGGACGGAACGGAGCTGGGGGTATACGAGCTGAGCACCGTGGAAGAGGGCACGCTGGTGGCTGTGGAAGGGGCGCGCTGGCCCATAACCTTGGAGCTGTCCCCCACCAAAGGAGTGCGGGTGAAGGAGACCAGCTGTCCCCATGGGGACTGTGCCGCTTCCGGGTGGGTGGATGCTCCGGGCGAACAGCTTATCTGTCTGCCCAACCGTCTCATCGTCTCTCTGGAGGGAGAAGAGACACCAAAAGACTTTGACGTGGTGATCGGGTAAAAAGTTCCCGCCCATGATTCTTTTTTATAAGGAGGCCCTTTCATTGTCTGTCCGACGTCTGACCCGCTGCGCGGTGCTCACCGCCCTGGCGCTGGCCCTTTCGGTGTGCGAGGGGCTCTTTCCGCTGACGGTTTTGTTTCCGCTGCCCGGCCTGCGGCTGGGACTGGCCAATCTGGTCACTGTTTACGCCCTGTGCCGCCTGTCCGGAAGGGAAGCGCTGGCCATTCTGGCGGCGCGCTGCTTTCTGGGAAATTTGCTGGGGGGCAACCTGACGGCCCTGGCCTTTTCCCTCACCGGCGGACTGCTGGCGCTGGGCGTGATGGCCCTGCTGCTCCGGGTGAGGGGGTTGTCGCTCTACGGTGTGTCCATGGCGGGGGCCGCGGCCCACAATACCGGACAGGTGCTGGCGGCTATGGCGGTGCTGGGCTCCGGCGCGCCGCTGGTCTACCTGCCGCCGCTGCTCCTCTGTTCGCTGGTCACCGGCGCGGTCACCGGCGCCGCCGCCATTCTGCTGGTCCATCGGGTGCCGGACTTTCGTTTTTCTTAAAAATTAACGCAATTTTGTAACCCATTTGAGATTTCTTTTTCCTGCGTGCCATGTATGATAAAAGACACGAATCCTGGAGAAAGAAAGGAAGGGTTTTATGTCCAGAAGATATCGCTTTCTCTCCCTTTTTCTGGCACTTTGCCTGATGCTGCCTCTGGCGGCCTGCGCAAAGCCGGGAGAGAATGCCGCCGGCAGTCAGCCGCCCCAGGCCTCCGCCACGCCGGAGCCTACCCCGACCCCGCAGCCCGACCCCTATGACGCGGTGCGCACCTACTGGTCGGAGGACCAGCTGACCCAGGCATGGGGACCGGAAAAACCGGTGGAACATCTCTTTTTCCATCCCATCATCGCCTATCCCACCTACACCTTCTCTGACGCCGTGCCGGAGAACCGCCAAAAGGGTCTGGACGAATGGATGGTAACGGTGGACGAGTACAAGAAGATCCTGCAAAGCGTGTATGATAAGGG
>DXGA01000034.1 GCA_019114165.1 Candidatus Flavonifractor merdipullorum
AGGCAGAGAAACTGACACAGGCAGCCCGGTACGAGCGCAATGAACAGCGCCAGGGCTACCGCAGCGGGCACTATAGCCGCAACCTCACCACCACTTCTGGGGATGTCACTCTCAAGGTACCCAAGCTCAAAGGGATCTCCTTTGAAACCGCTATTATCGAGCGGTACCGCCGTCGTGAGAGCAGCGTGGAGGAAGCACTCATTGAGATGTACCTGGCCGGCGTCTCGGTACGCCGTGTGGAGGACATCACTGAAGCCTTGTGGGGCAGCAAGGTATCTCCCTCCACCATAAGTGAGTTGATCAAGAAAGCGTATGTCCACATCGAGGATTGGCGGAACCGTCCTCTGCAAGGTGGACGATATCCGTATGTCTATGTGGATGGGATCTACCTGCGCCGCAACTGGGGCGGCGAATTTGAAAATGTAGCCATTCTTGTGGCAATTGCAGTCAATGAGGACGGATATCGTGAGGTTCTGGGCGCCGCTGAGGGTATGAAGGAGGACAAGGCCAGCTGGGTCAGCTTCTTCCAGTGGCTCCGCGGGCGTGGCCTGGACGGAGTGAAACTCATTGTTGGCGACAAGTGCCTTGGTATGCTGGAGGCTGTAGGAGAAGTATTCCCTGAAGCCGAGTACCAGCGGTGTACTGTCCACTTCTACCGCAATGTGTTCTCGGTCACTCCTCGCTCCAAGGTGAAACTGGTAGCCAAAATGCTCAAGGCGATCCATGCCCAGGAGAGCAAGAAAGCCGCCCGGGAAAAGGCCAAAGCCGTGGTGGAGCAACTGCGCTCCATGAAGCTGAAAGAGGCCGCCAGGAAGGTGGAGGACGGCATTGAGGAAACGCTGACTTACTGCGATTTCCCCAGCGAGCACTGGACTCGCATCCGGACCAATAATGTAATTGAGAGACTGAACCGGGAAATCCGCCGCCGCACTCGTGTGGTGGGCAGTTTCCCGGATGGTAACTCTGCTCTTATGTTGGTCTGTGCCCGGCTGCGCCATGTGGCTGGTACCCAATGGGGCAACAAGAAGTACATGAACATGAAGCACCTGGAGGCGGCCCTTGAGGATGCCTCCATTGCTGGTTGACTTCATTCATGCCAGGGCCTGCAAACCATTTTGCGAAAATTCCTTGACACTACCCCCGGATCAGTTCTGCCAACTTTTCCTCGCACTCTGCCTCCGTTTTCGCGTAGACGTTCCGGGCCATGCGCTGGCCATTGACGATGGGGGAGTAACGGCCCTCCCACAGGTGGTCATTGATTTGGCTAACGCATCCGGTGCCTGGTTTGCGCCGCTGTCCCTTACGGGCTTGGAAGGTACTGGGGATGGGTTTCTGGGGCACGAGCTCTTGTCTGGGTTTCGGTTTGGCTCTCCCGATCCCCCGGTCGATTTTGTCCGCCGCGCTCTGCCGCATGGCGTCGGTGACGTGGGTGTAGGTGTTCAGGGTGGTGGCGCTGGACACATGGCCGATGATGGTGCTCAGGGTCTTGACGTCCATGCCATGCTCCAAGGAGGCGGTGGCGAAGGTGTGCCGCAGATCATGGAACCGCAGGCGCTTGCACTCCGCCCGTTCCAGCACCGTCTGGAGCCGCTTTCGGACGGCGGCCGGGTCCAGCGGAGAGTCCTCTTTTACCGGGGAGGGGAACATCCATCGAGAGTGGACAGTTTTCTGGTAGGCTTTTAGTACATTCAGGACCGGAGCAGGGAGGATCACCGTCCGGTTTCCTGCCTTGGTCTTGGGTGGGGATACCACCAGTTCTCCCTTGACCCGGTGGACCTGCCGCTCCACTCGCAGGGCGCCGGTACGGAGATTCAGATCGTCCCACTGGAGGGCCAAGATCTCGCCCCGGCGCAGGCCGGTGGACAGCTCCAGAAGGAGCAGCTCGTAGCAACCGTCCTCCCTGGCTTGGATCAGCAGCCGCTGGATCTCCTCGGGAGTAAGTACCTTCATTTCTCTGGATTTGGCGGGCGGGAGTTTACAGCTGTCCGCTGGGTTGCGGAAGAGCAGCTTTTCCTCCACGGCCCTGTCCAGAGCGGCGTGGAGAGTAGTGTGGATGCCCCGGGCGGTCTGGTCGGACAGGCCCTCGCCATAGAGCTCGGTGCGAAGCAGCCTGCCGTTTTTCTTGAGATCGGTGTAGAATCCCTGAATGTCTCCGGTGGTCAGCTTGTCCAGCTGGATACCGCCCAAGGCGGGAATGATGTGTTGGTAGATCCGCCGCTCATAGGACATCTGGGTGTTGGGCCGGAGGTTCGCTTTTTTATAGGTCTGGTACCAGTGCTCCAGCCAAGCGCCCAAGGAAAGCCCTGCTTGGGGAACTTCAGGGGTGGGAGTTTCCAGTCTCTCACGCAGGGCCTTCAGCTTTGCCACACATTCCGTTTTCGTCTTAGCAAGGACATTCTTGGTCATAGGGAGGCCCTTTTCATCGTAGCCCACCACATACCTACCCTCCCAGCGGCCATCCTTTCTCAGGCGGACGCTGCCGTCGCCGTGTTTTCTGCGTTTTGCCACGGGGCCATCTCCTCTCCTAAGTAGTCGGTCAGGAAGCCGCCCACGATCTCTGCGGCCCGCTTTTGCATATCCCCGGTGGTGTGGGTGTAGGTGTCCAGGGTGAAGCTGGCTTTGGTGTGGCCCAGAATGCCGGAGAGGGTCTTGGCATCCACCCCGCTGGCCAAGGCGTGGGTGGCGAAGGTGTGCCTTAAATCGTGGAATCTGAGTTTAGGCAGTCCGGTCTCCTGCAGGACTTTTTTCAGCTGGCGGTATGCGGTGCCGGGGTTCAGCGGAGCTTCCGGGCGAAGTGGGTCATGGAAGATCCAAGGTGAATAGGAAGTCTTTTTTCGCAGCCGCAGCCGCTCCGCCGTGCTGGTGGGCAGGAGGATGGTCCGGGTCCCGGCGTAGGTCTTGGTGTCCCCGGCCACCAGCCGTCCGCCTTTTTCTTTACGCAGCGTGCGGGAGATGCTGAGGGTGCCCTTTCGCCCATCGAAGTCGCTCCACATGAGGCCACAGATCTCACCCAGCCGCAGACCGGTGGTGAGTTCCGTGTAGAAGAAGTCCCGCCAAATCGAGTCCCGGTCCGTTGCGGCCAGAAAGACCTCCAGCTGCTCCTCGGTCAGAATGTTCATCGCCTTGTGGAGAACTTTAGGAGGCTCCACGTGTTTGGCGGGGTTGTTGGGCATCAACCCCTGGTCTGCCGCTGCTTGAAGGGCTTGGTGGAGGACGGCGTGGATACCGTGGACAGTGGCGGGAGAGAGGCCGAGGCTTTGGCCGGGACGGGGGACGATCCTCCCTTGTTCCAGAAGGAAGCGGTACAATTCCCGCAGATCCTCTGCGGTAAGTTGCGTGAGCCTCTTTTGTCCCAGGCGGGGCTTGACGTGGCGGGCCATATCACCCCGGTACCGTTTCAGGGTGCCGGGCCGCAGGGTGAGCGCCGTCTGCTCCAGCCAGCGGTCCAGCCACTCTGCCAGCGTCATTCTGCTCTCTTCCGTCAGGTCCACTCCCTGATAGGCGTCGATGTTCTGCCGGAGTTTGGCGGTCAGTTCCTTTTGGGTATCGGCATAGACATACCGGAAGATGGAGTCGCCGTTTTCCTTGTGGCCCACTACGATGCGGCCCTCCCAACGGCCGTCCTCCCGTTTTCGTACCATGCCGTCCCCAGATGGTCTTCGCTTTGCCATGTTTCTCACCTCCAGAGTTTATCTTTGATTTGCGGTGTAATTTCTGAGTGGCTCACTTAATGGACGGGAACTTGTGGGGTTCTGTCACCCATTGATAAACCACGGCCCCGCAGTGGCGGCAGATCAGATACCGAAGCCGGCTGCCCCAAAGCCCATGCTTCTTGAAGGTGACGATGGCCTCGCCATGCTGCCAGCCGAGGCCCAGATCGTCACTCCCGCAGTATTGGCCCCGCTGGACTGGGGGTTGATTGGTCGTCATGGTCATCCCTCCTTGCAGCAACACAACATACCACAAAAACAGGAAATAGCCAGGGCCTCGGCGAACTATTATCAAATTGTTATCATTTGGGTGTTTTGCTCCTCTGCCGTATTCCTTGTTAACAGTGTCTCAATCTCCACATGGATCCATGGTTTGTGGGGAGGCTGTTCTCCCTTGACCTGCGGCGCAGAATTTGTACCATAGCTCCGCAGGGGCATTTCACCAACGGATGATGATATGTACTTGACACTATTTCGGTATACCGATATAATGATGGCACGAGGTGAGCGTCATGATGATTGACGATCTTCTGAGGGAGCGGAATATGACCAGGTACCGGCTGGCGGTCACAGCCGGCATCCCGCATGCCACATTAAACGATATCTGCAGTGGAAAAACACGGCTGGAAAAGTGCTCGGCGGAGACCGTTTATAAACTGGCAAAAGCCCTGGGGGTATCCATGGAACTG
>DXGA01000035.1 GCA_019114165.1 Candidatus Flavonifractor merdipullorum
CATTCTCTGCACGAAGTCTTTGAACCTCTGTCAGCAGATCTTCTTCTACCTTTTGGGGCAGTCGCCGGGGTCTGCACTTACTTCCACCACCTCGCCGTTCTATTGCAAATCCTTCCGCTCCTTCTGTCAGATAAATTCGTTCCCAATCTTGGATAGAGTGATGACCAATAACCTCAAACCGACGCGCTGTTTCGCTGTAGCTCAACTTTTCTTCCAACATTGTTTCTATCACGATCTTTTTGAATTCTGCTGTATACCGTTTCTTTGCTATTCCTTTTGGCATAATAAAGCACCCCCACTTGTTATTCAGTATACCATACTGTCTAACAAATGGGGTGCAGTTCACTTCTGCACTTCCCCCAGGTGCCGCAGCAGCGGTTTCCACGGTGCGTAGGGGCGGCCGCCCCATCCTCTCTGTGGGCCCCGCCGCCCTCGGCTGGGCAATGGTGCACTCTCCCACCCCGTAGGGGCGACCCTTGTGGTCGCCCGCATCTATGCAGGTACCTTGTCCATTTTTGCACTTCGGTTTACTTCTTCGACAGACGGAGGACCGCTGCAGCACCAGATTGCAGCGGTCCTTTTCTTTTACACTTCTTCGCTACACGGGATGTAGTCTGCAACGGGAGAGTCCTCTCCGGGTGGTTTCAGGGGGAGCACCGCCAGCGAGGCCAGAAACAGTACGCCTGCCGTCACCGCTATCCCGGTCAGCCGGTGTTCCTCCATCAGCGGGCGGTATTTCTCCCAGTACTCGGGCTGGACTGCCGCCCATACCCGTCCGCCGCCGTACCACAGCACCCCTGCCGCCGCGGCCGACAGTACCAGACGGTTTACCACCGCCTTCTTCCCTTCTTCCGGCAGAGACAATCGGTCCAAATCGCACCACCCCCTCTACCAGTATAGCAGGCAGGGCGCCGTTTGAGACATCAATTTCCCATGCTACGGTCGCACATATGATAGAGCCGGCTGGGACGTCCGCCGGTGTCATAATCCACCGTGCTCACCACTTCCCCCTGCTCCACCAGATAGTTCACATACCGCCGGGCGGTCACCGCCGAAAGTCCCGTCCGGGCCGCCACCGCTTCACTGCTCAGACTGCCCCGGGCTTCCCGCAGACAGCTGCGCACCAGCTCCAGCGTCTTTTGCAGATATCCTTTGGGCAGAGCGGCGGCGGGCTGGGGACTGGACATGAGCCGGTCCACTTCCGACTGGCTCATGCTCCCGCCCGCCGCCGCCATAGTCTCCCGGTGGGCGCAGAATTTGTCCAGCGCCTGCTGGAACCGCTCCAGAGAAAAAGGCTTGACCAGATAGTCGCTCACCCCCAGATGGAGCAGGGCGTCCACTGTCTCCCGGTCACTGGCGGCCGTGATCATGATGACCTCGATGGGGACCGCCGTTCCCCGCAGTTCCCGCAGCAGCTCCAGCCCGGTAAAACGGGGCATATACACATCCAGCAGCGCCAGATCCGCCGTATTGCTTTGCAGCCATTGCAGGGCCCGTTTTCCGTCCCGAAAACTCTCCACCACCTGGAACCGTGGATCACGCTCCACATAGGCCCGGTCCAACCGAGCGATCATGGGGTCGTCTTCCACAATGATGGTACGATACTGCATCAGGTTTCCTCCTCTTCTGACTGCGCTCCTTCCGTCCCCCGGCGGAAGGAGAGGAAAAAGGATGTGCCCATCCCCGGCTCCGACTCCACCCGGATCTCGCCCCGGTAGGCCTCCACCACCTCCCGGACCAGAGAAAGGCCGGTGCCCCGGCCGCTTCCCTTGGTGGATACCCCGGGCTGAAAGAGTTTTCCTCTTAAATCAGGGGCGATGCCCGGCCCCGTATCCTCCACACACAGCCACAGTCCGTCTTCTTCTTCCCGGACGGCCACCGTGATCTCCTTGGCGCTGCGGGGAGACTGGTTGAGACAGTCGGCCGCGTTTTCGATGAGATTGCCCAGCAAGGTCACACAGGCCTCGGGCGGCAGCGTTGCCGCCGTGAAGCGGCTGGTTCCGTCCAGTGTAAAGCGGATGCCCAGCTCGGCGCAGTGGCTGGCCTTGCCCACCAGCAGCGCCGCCACCGACGGCTCTTTGATACACCGGGCGATCCGCCCCACCGCCTCCTGCTGGATGCGGGAGGTATCCATAATGTACTCCTGGGCTTGTCTGATCTCTCCCAGTTGGAGAAGACCCAGAATCACATGGAGCTTATTCATAAATTCATGGGTATAGGCCCGCATGGCGTCCACCATATGGCGCACGCCGGTCAGATCCTCCGCCAGACGGGTCACCTCCGTCCGGTTGCGGAAAATGCCCACAGCTCCGGCGATCTCCTTTCCCTCCCGGATGGGGACCCGGTCGGAAAGGACCCGCACATGCTTGAGAGACTCCAGACTCACGTTATACTCCGGCTGGCCGGTTTTCAGGATACGGTCCAGCGTGGAGCGGGGATAGATATCGTGGAGCGCCTGCCCCACCGCGCTCTCCCGGTCCAGAGACAGCATCCGGGCCGCCGCGGCGTTGAGGTAGATCACCCTGCTGTCCCGATCAATGGCCAGAATCCCCTCCTCCAGCGCCTCCAAAATGTCCTGCCGCTGGAGGAAGAGCCGGGCAAAGGCGTCCGGCTCATGGCCCAGCAGGGACTGCTTGATCCGCTTGGAGCGGCGCACCGACATAATGCCGGCAATGATGCCCACGGCCAGCGCCACCCCAACAAACTGGGCCACCGTGCCCAACACCAGCCGGGTCACGCTGCGGCGGTAGATTCCGCTGAACACCATGCCGATGAGACGGCCCTCTTTGTCCCGCACAGCGGCACAGATCCCTTGCTGGGTGTCCAGCGCCGGATTGGCCGGGCGCAGACAGATCTCTTCCCCATTTTGCAGGGCGTCCACCGCCTCCTGGGAAAAGGAAAGGCCCACCAGGCTTTCGTCCGGTGCATAGCACACCCTTCCGTTTGCGTCGGCCACCACCACCAGATCCACCGACGCCACATCTTCCTCCATTTCCTGCAAAAATCCGTCCAGGTCCTCCCCACCTTCGGCGGATTCCAGGGCGCTGCGCACCACCGGCGTCCGGCTGAGCAGCATGGAGAGATCGGTGAGGCTCTCTTCCATATGCCGGTATTCCTCCCGGAGGGTCAGCGCCAGCGTCACGCCGGTGGAGAGCAGAATGGCCACCATAACAATACTCATGCTCAGATCCACCAGCTGGCGGCGGATGGACATCCCCTTGGTTTCTTCCAAAAAAATCCCCTCCTCTCTCCGACTGGATACAGCGTTGCTGCTCCTAAGTATAGGAGAGAGAAGGGGTAATGTCAAATGGCAGCCTGGGCGGGGACCTCTGCCAGCACGGTGCCCATGGGGAAGGCACGGCGGAACAGGAACCGCACCAGCGGACCGGCAATGATGAGCTGGAAGGGAAGGGCCATAATAAAGTTGCGGGGGATGTTGATGAGCCACTGCATCAGAATGCCGTCCCACGCGCCGGTGTGGAAGCAGCCCTCTGCCGCGCCGTAGAGGGACATGATGACCACCATGCCCACCACCATGCCGCAGGAAATGGCCAGAATCTTATAGATGGCCGGACTCTCCGGTTTCACCAGGAAGCGGAAGGCCACGCCTTTGGCAAACTTGGAAACGATGAACCAGTCGCAGCACATACCGAACACATAGGCGATGGGGAAGCCCATCCAGCCGGCCTGGATGCTGGCCGGAGAGAGCCCGCCCATCTGAATGGACACATTATAAATGCTCATCCAGAGCACCATACAAAAACACATCATAAAGGTATAAATGAGACTTTCCCGCTTGTTTGTGGGCATATTTTAAAACCTCCTCATCAATTTCGTTGGTATTATACCAGCCCTCTTCCGCCCTTCGTAAGTGAAATTTTTTCATGAGGCGAAAGTTCGTTCAATTTTCCGGTGAACTTCTCCCTCTTCCGCCGTCCAATGGTGGAAAATGCCGATGTTGGCTTTTTGTCGTTTTTTTTACTTTCGAAAGGATTCTCAAACCCCGCCCGCGGGGGTAAGATAAGGACCGCTTATGGGAGGTGAAGTAAATTTGGAAGAATTCAAAGAAATGCTGGTCTCCGAGCTGGGAACGAAACAGATCTTTACCATCCCCGTGCTTGGCGGCATCCCGGTGTACGAGTCCATCGTGGTGACCTGGATCATTATGGCGGTGCT
>DXGA01000036.1 GCA_019114165.1 Candidatus Flavonifractor merdipullorum
GCCTCCGTGCTGGAGCGCCTGGCCAAGATCAAGCGGGACAACAAGATGGCCTTCGCCAGCTATGTGGCCAAGGAGAGCGGCATCATCCTCAACACCGACGCCATGTTCGACGTGCAGGTCAAGCGCCTCCACGAGTACAAGCGTCAGCTGCTCAACGTGATGCACATCATCTACCTCTATCAGAACCTCAAGCGGGATCCCAACTTCCTCACCACCCCCAAGGTGTACCTCTTCGGCGCCAAGGCCGCCCCTGGCTACCACGTCGCCAAGGAGATCATCCACCTCATCAACTCCCTGGCCGCCACCATCAACGCCGATCCCGTGTGCAAGGATAAGCTGCAGGTGGTCTTCCTGGAGAACTACCGCGTGTCCCTGGCCGAGAAGCTCATGCCCGCTTCCGAGCTCTCCGAGCAGATCTCCACCGCCGGCAAGGAAGCCTCCGGTACCGGCAACATGAAGTTCATGATGAACGGCGCTCTCACCATCGGTACCCTGGACGGCGCCAACGTGGAGATGCACGAGGTGCTGGGCGACGAGAACATCTTCCTCTTCGGTCTCAAGGCCCACGAGGTCAACGAGATGAAGCAGAAGGGTTACAAGCCCTACGAGTACTACATGCGCAACGGCGATCTCAAGGCCATCATCGACCAGCTCTCCAAGGGCTTCGACGACGGTGTGTCCTACGATAACCTGACCCGCATGCTCCTCTTCGGCAACGGCAGCGCCCCCGACCAGTACATGCTGCTGGCCGACTTCGAGAGCTACCGCGCCGCCCAGCAGCTGGCTGCCCAGACCTATCTGGACACCAAGCGCTGGAATCAGATGTCCCTGCTGAACATCGCCCGGTCCGGCATTTTCGCCGCCGACCGCTCCATCCGCGATTACGCCCGGGATATCTGGGATGTGCCCGTCCGCAAGATCTAAGGATATCTTTCTCTTACGCCGCAAAGGGTTTGCCTTTGCGGCGTAAGTCTGTCGATAAAGTAAAGCACCGTGCAAGAAAAGATACGGTACTTTCATAGAAGCGAGTGACCACAAGGGTCGCCCCTACGGGGCGGGTGGAGCAGTCACCGTTGCCCCGCCGAGGGCGGCGGGGCCCACAGAGAAAAACAAGGAAACATTTGCGGGCAGAGGGGAACCGTCACCCAAACGGTCTCGGCGCACCTGGGGGAATGCAAAGGGGGGTATCACCCCTTCTGCCCCTTTTGGTCCAGGCCCTTTTCGGGAAAAGGGCCTGGCGCTGGCCGCGGAGGCCAAACCCGCCGCCCGCGCAGGGCCGCTCCCGGGGAAGAAAAAGGAAACGCTCCTTTGGTTCCCTCCTCGCGGTATAGCCGCTCACATAAGGTAAATCACTTCACACTTGTAATTTCAAGGGTGGTTTGATACTATTAAGGTGTCACGTTTGGGAAGCAAACCATTTGCGCTGACAATGAAAGGTGGAATGTCTGAATGAAACACACGAGCAAGGCGCTGTCCCTGCTGCTGGCCGCGGCCATGACCGCGGGTCTCTCCGTCCCCGCCATGGCGGCCGAGACCACCGGCAAAGAGGACGGCATCGTGGTCCTCTACACCAACGACGTGCACTGCACCTCCGACAACGGCACCTCCTATGCCGCCATCGCCGGCTACAAGGCCGAGATGGAAGCGGCCTATGGCACCGATAACGTTACCCTGGTGGATAACGGCGACGCCATCCAGGGCGGCACCATCGGCGCGCTGTCCAAGGGCAGCTGGATCGTGGACATCATGAACGAGGTCGGCTATGATCTGGCCATTCCCGGCAACCATGAGTTTGACTTTGGCATGGATACCTTCCTGGACATCGTGAAGAACCAGGCAGACTATACCTACCTGAGCTGTAACTTTGTCAACGAAAAGGGCGAGGCCGTGCTGGAGCCCTACACCATCGTCACTTACGGCGATGTGGACGTGGCCTATGTGGGCATCTCCACGCCCGAGACCCTGACCAAGGCCGCCCCCGCCTACTTCCAGAACGACAAGGGCGAGTACATCTATGGCTTCTGCCAGGGCAACGAGGGCAAGGACCTGTACAACAAGGTGCAGGAGACCGTGGACGCCGCCCGCAAGGAAGGCGCTGATTACGTGGTTGCCATGGCCCATCTGGGCGAGGACGGCCAGAGCTCTCCCTGGATGTCCACCGAAGTGATTGCCAACACCACCGGCATTGACGTGATGCTGGACGGCCACTCCCACACCGTGGAGCCCTCCAAGCTGGTCAAGAACGCCGACGGCAAGGACGTGCTCCTCAGCCAGACCGGCACCAAGGCCGCTTCCGTGGGCAAGCTGGTCATTGATGCCGACGGCAAGATGAGCACTGAACTGGTGGACCTGACCAAGGTGGACACCACTTCCGAAGCCTATACCAAGGCCAACAAGTTCATCACCAGCATTCAGGACCAGTACACCGCCGAGACCGAGAAGGTCATCGGCACCACCGAGGTGGATCTGACCATCAACGATCCCACCACCGGCGAGCGCGCCGTGCGCAGCGCTGAGACCAACCTGGGCGACCTGTGCGCCGACGCCTACCGCATTATGCTGGGCGCTGACATCGGCTGGGTCAACGGCGGCGGCGTCCGCGACAACATCGCCGCCGGCGACATCACCTATGGTGAAGTCATCGCCGTCCATCCCTTCGGCAACATGGCCTGTCTCGTGGAGGTCACCGGCCAGCAGATCCTGGACGCCCTGGAGCTGGGCTCCATGCACGCCGGCAGCGCTGAGAACGGCGGTTTCCTCCAGGTCTCCGGCCTGAAGTACACCATCAACACCGCCATCCCCACCAGCGTGGTGCTGGATGACGCGGGCAACTTCGTCTCTGTCTCCGGCGCCCGCCGCGTCTCCGACGTGCAGGTGCTCAACAGCGAGACCAACACCTACGCCCCCATCGACGCCAAGGCCACTTACACCCTGGCTTCCCACAACTATATGCTCAAGGACGGCGGCGACGGCTATGCCATGTTCGGCGCTGACAACATCAAGATCCTCAAGGACGAGGTCATGGTGGATAACGAAGTCCTCATCAACTACATCAAGGACGAGCTGGGCGGCAAGGTCGGCGAGGCCTATGCCAATCCCACCGGCGATGGCCGCATCACCATCGTCAGCGAGCCTGTCTCCGGCAACTGGTATGATGAGGCCGTGGCCTATGTGACCGACGCCGGTTATATGCAGGGCACCGGTACCGGCTTTGATCCCACCGGCACCGTGACTCGCGGCACCGTGTATCAGACCCTTTACAATATGTCCGGCAAGCCCGCCGTGGCGGAGAAGGCCACCTTCACCGACGTGGAGGGTAAGTGGTATGCCGACGCCGCCGCCTGGGCCGAGGATACCGGCCTGAGCAACGGCAACGGCGCCGGTCTCTTCGAGGGTGACCGCGCCATGACCCGCGCCGAGCTGGCTACCGCGCTGGCCCGCTATGCCGAGCTGAACAAGATCACCGTGGAGAAGGGCACCGGCATGGAAGCCGCCCCCGACTACGCGCAGATCGCCGACTGGGCGCTGGACGGTATGTCCTTCTGCTACTACGGCAAGGTGATGACGGGCGACAACACCGGCGCCCTCCGTCCCAACGCCACCGCCCAGCGGGCCGAGCTGGCCAAGATGCTCATGGCCTTTGACGGCCTGAAGACTCCCGCCGGCGAGACTGAGACCCCCGCCGCCTGAGCCTTCTTTTGAACCATTCCCAAACGTCTAATCACACGCAAAGCCGCCGGCCTTATGAAAGGCCGGCGGCTTTCAGCTTGTCGAAAAAGTCTGTTGTTTCCTGCAAAAGTGAAAGTATCTTGAGAGAAAGATACAGATTCTTGCAATATTATTTTTTGATTTCCCCTGCGGGAGACGGCCCTACGCGGGCGGCGCCAGGCCCTTTTCCCGAAAAGGGCCTGGACCAAAAGGGGCAGAAGGGGGGATACCCCCCTTCTGCACTTCCCCCAGGTGCCTCACCGGCCACGTCTACGATATGTAGGGGGCGGACACTGTCCGCCCCGTCCGCTCTGTGGGCCCCGCCGCCCTCGGCGGGGCAATGCCCCCTCCGCAATCCTTTTACAGATAGAGGATCAGTCCGGCCAGGATGCCGATGATCGCCCCGGCCAGCACATCGCTGGGGTAGTGGACGCCGCCGAT
Source organism: Candidatus Flavonifractor merdipullorum (assembly GCA_019114165.1). Classification (GTDB taxonomy): domain Bacteria; phylum Bacillota; class Clostridia; order Oscillospirales; family Oscillospiraceae; genus Pseudoflavonifractor_A; species Pseudoflavonifractor_A merdipullorum. The sequence goes on from DXGA01000036.1 coordinate 4,150, forward strand.
GACCCGGATGAGGGCCACCAGTACCCCCACCACCATCAGCGCCGCGCCCACCGGCGGGCAGATCCAGCCCCAGGTCATGGCGATGACGAACACCGAAAACACATGGCGGCTGGGGAAGGAGTTTCCCTTGGTATTTTTGATGATGAGGGGCTGAATGTCCATGGCCTCATAGGGGCGGGGGCGGTTGACCTTGCTCCGGAAGAGACTCACCAGCACAAAGGACCCCGCCGGGACCAAAACCGCTCCCCAGAGCCGGGCGTCCATATAGGCCAGCAGCCAGAGCAGCAGGGCGGGATAGCAGATATAACAAAGCAGCGTCAGCGCCCGGTTGGCGCTCCGCAGCCCCTTGACCGCCCACGGGCGGCTCCGGAAGGGGGCGGATAATTTCGCATAACGTTCTGCAGTCATGAAAGAACCTCCTAAAATTGCTTGTTTGATTATACCCGCACCAGCGCCGCCGCGCAAGTCCTCGTTGTATTGCCCGGCCAAATCGGGTACAATGGAAGCAGTACAAGGAGGGGAAGACCGATGGTAAGTCTGTGGCTGTGCCGCTGTGAAGAGAGTAAAGAGACCGCCCACCGGATGCTCCATACCCTTTTGGAAGGCCGGGGCTGCTCCCCCGCGTCCATTGAGACGGCACCCGGCGGAAAGCCTTTTTTGCCCGGCGGCCCTTATTTCAGTCTGAGCCACAGTGGTCCGTGGGCCCTGTGCGCCGTGGGAGAGGAGGAGATGGGCTGTGACGTGGAGACCATCCGTCCCCGCCGGTCCGGTCTCCCCCGCTATGCCCTCTCGGACCGGGAATTTCAGTGGTTTTCCCAACGGGGCGGCGCCTGGGAGGATTTTTATACCCTCTGGACGTTAAAGGAAAGTCTGTGCAAATGCACCGGCCGGGGGCTGGACTGTTCCCCCCGCCGTCTGGAGGTGCCGCTGCTCCAGGCAGGGGAAGGCGGCATCTGGGACGGTTTTTATTTTCAAAGCTACGGCGGCGAAGGCTGGCGGGGCGGCTGCTGCACCCGTCTCACGCCGCCGCCCACCCAACTGCTCGATGGAAAGGACGTTTTATGAAACCATCCGATACAACTTTGACCGGCATTTATCAGGCCGCCGGGCGCGATTTCGGCTTCATCACGCCGGAAGGGGCTTCCGGCCGGGAGGAAGATCTGTTCGTTCCCCCGGGACAGGAGGGCAGCGCCTGGCACGGCGATACCGTGGCCTACCGTCTGGACCCGCCCGACCGTCCCGACGGACGCCCCTGCGCCCATGTGACCGCCGTTCTGGGCCGGGCCAACACCACCGTTGTGGGGGCGGTGCGCCGTCACAGCCGGGAAAACTGGCTGGTCCCCGACGGAGAAAAGCTGCGTGTCCCCATTCTGCTGGTGGGCAAGGGCGATTCCCTCCGCTCGGGGGATAAGATCGCCGCCAAAATCACCAGCTTCGGCACCGCCAAGCAGCCCCCCATGGGCCGCTTTATCCGATCCTTTGGCCGGGACGGGTCCCTCCACGCGGCGGTGGAAGCCCTGCTCTTTGAGGGGGACATCGTGCGGGAGTTTCCCGAAGAGGTCCTCACCCAGACCGCCGCCGTCCCCCAAGAAGTCCTCCCCGAAGCGCTGGAAGGGCGGCTCGACCTGCGGGAGGAGACCATCATCACCATCGACGGCGCATCCTCCAAGGACCTGGACGACGCTGTCTCCCTCACCCGGGACGAATCCGGTGTCTTTACCCTGGGGGTACACATCGCCGACGTGAGCCACTATGTACCCCTCAACACCCCGCTGGACCAGGAGGCCTTCCAGCGTGGCACCTCGGTCTACTTTGCCGACCAGGTCATCCCCATGCTGCCCCCTGATCTCTCCAACGGCATCTGCTCCCTCAATCCCCGGGTGGACCGCCTCACCCTCTCGTGTATCATGACGCTGGACAAAAATGGCGTGGTCACCGGCGCTTCCATGCACCAGTCGGTGATCCGCACCACCGAGCGCATGACCTATGAGGACTGCAATATCCTGCTGTCCGGCGGAGATGAGGCTCTGGCCCAGCGCTACCGTCACATTTTGCCCATGCTGCGGGATATGGCGGTGCTGTCGGAGAAACTCTCCGCCCGCCGCCGGGCCCGGGGCGCGCTGGATCTGGAGCAGGGCGAGACAGTGGTGCGCTGCGACGCCCTGGGCCAGCCCATCGGCCTTGCCAAACGGGAACCGGGGATCAGCGAGGGCATCATCGAATCCTTTATGCTCCAGGCCAACGAGTGTGTGGCCCGGTATCTTAAGGAAGCGGGCGGTCCCGGCGTGTACCGGGTCCATGAGCGCCCCTCGGCCGAAAAGGCGGAAGCCCTCCGCACCCTCCTTGCGCCGCTGGGCTACCCGGTGAAGGACGCCGGACAGTATACCCTCCAAAAGCTGCTGGACCGCGCCCGGGGCACGCCGGAAGAAATGCTGGTCCACACCGCCGTGCTCCGCTCCATGATGAAGGCCCGGTATGACCCGGAGCCGCTGGGTCATTTCGGCCTGGCCGCGGAGGATTACTGCCACTTCACCTCCCCCATCCGGCGCTATCCCGACCTGATGATCCACCGCATCCTGAAAGCCCGGCTGGAAGGCACGCTGGACACCCGGGAGGGAAAGCTGCTCACCGCGTCGGTGCCGGAGAGCGCCCGCCAGTCCTCCCGCCGGGAGCTGGCCGCCCAGACCGCCGAGCGCGAGATCGACAAGCGCTATGTAGCCGCCTATATGGCCACCCGGGTGGGTGATATCTTCCAGACGGTGGTGTCCGGTGTGACCCGGTTCGGCCTGTTTCTCACCACGCCCGAGGGCGCGGAGGGTTTCCTGGGCGTGGAGCGCCTGCCCGGGCGGCATTACGACTTTGACGACGCCCACCTCACCCTCACCGGTCCCAGCGGGGTGTCCTACACCCTGGGACAGGTGGTGGAAGCGGTGTGTCTCTCCGCCGACCCGGCCAGCGGGCGGGTGGAGTTTGCCCGTCCCGAGGAGACCTTTTCCGATACGCCCCCCGTATTGGACCGGCGGCGGGAGGAGAGGCCCAAACGCGCCGAGCGCCGGGTGGGCAAGCGCCCCCATACCCGGAAATCCTTCGGCGGCGGTCGGAAGAGAAAGGGAAAGCGATGAAACGGGGCCGAACATTTGGCGCACTGCTCATCTGTGCGGCGCTGCTGCTGGGAGGCTGTTCTGTTTCTTCTCCCCCTTCTTCCCCATCCCCCACCGGGGTTGTCACGCCTTCCCCAACGCCTACTCCCACGCCGGAACCTGCTCCCACGCCTGATCCTGTGGCGGAGCAGCTGGCCGCCATGACCACCGAACAGAAGGTCTCCCAGCTTCTCATTGCCGGAATCTCCGGGACAACGCCGGGAGAGGACGGGGTACTGGCGGTGTCGGACTATCAGGTGGGGGGTATCATCTACTTTTCCCGCAACATTCAGAGCGTCCAGCAGCTGGCGGAACTGACCAATGGGCTCAAGGAGAGCAACGGCGACTATATCCCCCTCTTCTTCGGCATCGACCAGGAGGGCGGACGGGTGGACCGGATGCCCGATGAGATTGCAGACACCCCCAGCGCCTACCAGGTGGGACAGGCCGGGTACGGCTATGAATACGGCGTCCTTCTGGCGGAGACCTGCGCCGCCGTTGGCTGCAACGTGGACTTTGCCCCGTCGCTGGATATCTGGTCCAACCCGGAAAATACGGTGATCGGGGACCGGGCTTTTGGCAGCGATGTGGATACCGTCGCCACCCAGGGTCTGGACGCCCTGTCCGGCTTTTACAGCGTGGGCGGCGTCATCCCGGTAGTCAAGCACTTTCCCGGCCACGGCGACACCAGCGCCGATTCCCATGTGGAGCTTCCGGTGGTAAGGGATACGCTGGAGACCCTGAAAGAAGAGGCGCTTTTCCCCTTTACCGCCGCCATTTCCCCAAGCCAAACCGGCCAGCCGCTGCCCGCCCTGATGGTAAGCCACATCCTCCTCACCGCCGTGGATGATACCGCTCCTGCCACCCTCTCCCCCGCTGTTGTGGACGGTCTTCTGAGGAAGGAGATGGGCTTTGACGGGGTGGTCTTTACCGACGACATGACCATGGGGGCCATCACCAACACCTGGACCATTGGGGAGGCCTGTGTGCTGGCGGTCAGCGCCGGGTGTGACGCCCTGCTGATCTGCCACGGCAGCGACAACCTGACCGCCGCCCGGACCGCCCTTCTGGAGGCGGTGGAAGAGGGACGCATTTCCCAGTCCCGCCTGGACGAGAGCGTCTACCGGATTTTAACGCTGAAATACCAGTATGGACTCACCAACGAACCGGTTTCGCCCCCCGATGCGGACGCCCTCAACGACAACATCAACGCCTTGCAGGCTTTGCTGGAAGGATAAAAAGACAAGCCCGGCGCTGTGCCTTGTGGACACAGCGCCGGGCGCTTTTTGCTTGGATTAAGCCTGGGGGATGTCAAAACCGGTCTGAGAGGTGGTGTGATCGCCGGTCAGGGTGTTGCGGTACAGGGAGTAGAAGGAGGAAGCGGACCAGCTGAAGTTGGCGGTGTGGAGGCCCTCGCCGGTCTCGGGATTGTAGTTCTCCCGGATGGCCCCGTCTTCCAGCAGGCCTTCGCAGTTGTCAAAGATCTTGTAGGCCATGGCCTGGGCCTCTTCCTTGTAACCGTAATTCTGCATGGCTTCCACGCCGTACATGGCCTGGTCCAGCCACACGGGGCCTCTCCAGTACTTGGCGGGCTGGAAGCTGGGGTTGTCCTTGGACACGGTGCCCAGAGGCACGAAGGTGTTGAACTTGCCCTCGTCCATCATGTTTTCCACCACGCGGTCGGCCTGGGCCTGGGTCGCGGCCTTGGCCCACAGGGGGATCCAGCCCTCGGGACCCTTGCCGCGGTTGACCAGCAGCTTCTTCTCGGAGCCGTCCTGATTGGTCTGGAGGTCGTAGTAATAGCCGGTCTCCTCGTCATACATCTTGGTGTTGATGTAATCGCGGACATAGGCCGCCTCGGTCTCGTAGCGCTCCACATCCTCGGTCTTGCCCAGCTCCTCGGCCATGGACTTGAGGAAGCCCTTTTCGGCGTACAGGTAGGCGTTCAGGTCCACCGACTCCTGGTTGATGGAGTAGCCCACCACCTGGCCGGAGGCGTCCTTGTTCTCAAAGACCAGGACGCCGATGTCCCCTTCTCCGCTGCCCTCCTGGTCAAAGCGGGGGGCGTTGTCCATGCCGCTCTCCCAGGCGGCCGCCTCGATGACGGCCTCGGGATTGAGGATGCGGTTGCCGTTCTCGTCGGTGATGAAATTGCCGTCGTCGTCCATCTGATAGTGGGCGTCGTCCACCATGGCGCCGTACTCGGCAATGCCGTTCTGGTCGGTGTCGCGGTTGGTGTACCACCAGTTGTGATAGCTCACCAGCTTGGGATACATCTCCTCCAGGAAGGCCTTGTCGCCGGTCTGCTGGTAGATGTCGCCCGTCCAGGCCAGGTTCAGCTCCAGCGCGCCGTCGGTCTTGTTCTCGATGGTGGTGGAGACCACGGCGGTGCGGTTGCTGCCGTACACCAGCTCCATGGTGACCTTCAGCTCGTCCAGCTCATAGGTCTGCACCAGACGGCCGGGGTAATAGGTGCCCTCCGCCTTGGCCTTGGTCAGGTCATAGACGTTGCCCTCTTTATCGGTGAGCTGGAGACGGCTGATGGCGCCGGAGAGGTTGACGGGATACTCCTCGGCGATGATGACCGGGCCGGCAAAACCGCCGTAGAGATGGGTGGCGTCCTGCTCATGGAGGTAGTAACCGTGCCAGGCGCCCAGGTCGGCGAAGTTATTGTACTTGTTGGTGCTGTATGTACCATAGAGCACCTGTCCGGGATTGGCGTACACATTGAGCACATTGGGGAACTGCTGGGCCCGTTCACCCACGGTCTGCTGGGTCACAGTCTGCCCGTCGGCGGGAGGCTGACTGGTAGTGCTGTCGGGTGACTGGCATCCGGCCAAAACACCAAATGTTGCCGCCAGCACAGCCGCGCCGCAGCGGCGCGCCACCTTTGCCGTCATCTTCTTTTCTCCCATAAATCCCCTCCTAAATCAGTGGAATTGTTTCCAATTCTTTTATTCTTCCCCATAGTATAGCGCATTTTATCAAAAAGTCCAGCCATATAATATTACAAAAAAATTTCAGTTTTCTTATGCACTTTCCATAAGATTCCTCTTTTTCTCTGGATATTAAAGTAACTTATTTACATATTTTATATGTAAATAACAGGAAAATTTTCCTGTTCGGCAGATTGCACATCTGGAAAAAGTTATTTGTTTATCGGATTTCCTAATAAAAAACACTTACTTTTGTTTATTCACATTACAAAAAGAAGCTGCGCACCCTGAAATGGGGTGCGCAGCTGTGTCCGCTACTTATTTCGTTCAACAAGGATCGTCACTCTGGGGCAGGGTGACCGTAAAGGTACTGCCCACGCCCACGGCGCTTGCAAGGGTAATGGCGCCGCCGTAAAGAGAGACGATATGTTTGACAATGGCCAGACCCAGACCGGTTCCGCCAGCCTTTCTGGTGCGGCCCGCGTCCACCCGGTAGAACCGCTCGAACACCCGGTCCTGGGCTTCCTCCGGGATTCCGATCCCGGTATCTCTGATGGTAATTTGGACGGAATTCTCCACACTTTCCACCAAAATATCCACTTTTCCACCGGGATGATTATACTTGATGCCGTTGCCCGCCAGATTGATGAGCAGTTCCTTGAGCCGCATATTGGAAATGGCGGCCCGGCAGGGCTGACCGGCCACATGCAGGGTGACTTCCGCCTCCTTGGCGGTGGGTTCCAGCAGCTGGGCCACTTCCTGGGCGGCGGTGAGCACCTCCGTGCTGGCGTCGTCCTGCTCGATGGCCACCGACTCCAGTTCAGAGAGCTTCAGAGTGTCGTTGATGAGGGCGATGAGCCGGTCCACCTCCACCCCGATGAGGGAAGAAAACCGTTTCTGGTCCTCGGGATTGGTGACCATACCGGAAGAGAGCATATCGGCAAAGCCCTTGATGCTGGTCAGAGGCGTTTTCAGCTCATGGGAGACGTTGGCGGTAAAGTCGGCCCTCACCCGCTCGGCCTTTTTGAGCTGGGTCACATCGGAGATCAGGATGGAAGTGCCCACTTTTTCCCCCTCATACTCCCGTCCGGATACCGGCGAGAGGAAGAGGCGCAGACTGCACCGCTCTCCGTTGAAGTCGTCCAGATCCAGCACCACGGCGCAATGCTTGCCGTGGCACTCCTCCACCGCTTCCCGGAGGCGGCGGCTGCGGGTGAGGATGAGCAGCTCGTCATTATTCTCACTGTGGAGGGGAAGCTGGAGGAGCTTCCGCGCCGCCTGGTTGCAGGTCAGCAAGCTGCCCGACTCATCCAGCAGCAACAGGCCCTCGTCCATGCAGTCCAGCACCAGATTGACCTTGTCCCGCTCGGCGGTGACCCGCTGGATGGAATCGCTCAGCCGCTCCAGCAGCTTATCGATGTAACGGAGGATGGGGCGCAGCTCATCGTCGGCCCGGTACTCCTCCAGGCCGTCGGAGGATTCGCCGGACAAAACGCCCTGCAATGTCTTGCGCACCGCGCTCAGCGGCTCCAGCACATAGCGGCTCATCCGTCCGGAGAGAAGAACCGCCAGCAAAAATGCCGCCGCCGAGGCCACCAGGAAGCCCACCATGCTCTGCATCACCAGCGAGTCAATGGAGGAGAGGGGCATGGAGGCCCGGCCCACCATGCCGTCGGTAAACTCTTTGGCCACATAGAGCATGGATACGCCAACGGTATCGGAGGCCCGGACGTCCCTGCCCCAACCGTTGGACAGCGCCATGCGCACCTCGGGACGCCCGGCGTGGTTCTCCAGCTCCTCCACATCCTGCTCGGTATCGATCAGCACCTCACCGCCGGGTGTGATGATAGTCAGCCGCTTATCCGGCGCGGCCAGCTGAAACTGCTCGGCGGCAGCCTCAGGGTCGGTGATCTGGCTCTGGCTGTCCATCAGGACCAGCAGCTCCCGCAAGCTCTCCTCAGCGGCCGCCATCTCCTGATTGTGCATCAGCCACGCCCCCACCAGATTGGAGATCAGCAGCGACACCAACACCACCAGCAACGTCGTAGCGGTGAGTCTTTTTTTCAATGGAATTCACCTCTCTGAAAAACTGTTCTATTTGTCCGTAAAACGCAAATGGGCGGCTCATGGCCGCCCTTATGACCGCTGCAACGCGGCATTCTGTGTGCTGTTGGAACGGGGATCAACACCCGGCTTCAGTTCATCTTGTAGCCCACGCCGCGGACGGTGGAAATGATCTGCTCGCCCAGCTTCTGGCGCAGGGTTTTCACATGCATATCCACCGTACGGGTCTCGCCGGTAAAGTCGTAATCCCAGACGGTGTGGAGGATCTCCTCCCGGCTGAGGACGGTGCCTCTCCGGGTGGCCAGCAGGCGGAGCAGTTCAAACTCCTTGTAAGTAAGCTCCACCAGCACCCCGTCCCGGCGGACTTCCCGGGCGGCGGTGTCGATCTCCAGGGAACCGCAGCGGAGCACCGTATCCCCTGGACGGCGGGTACGGCGAAGCACCGCCTTGATGCGGGCCTGCAGCTCCATGAGACCGAAGGGCTTGACGATGTAATCATCGGCGCCGCTTTCCAGTCCGGCCACCTTGTCCATCTCGGCGGTGCGGGCAGTAAGCATAATGACCGGGCATTCCCGGGTATGAGCCCCGGCACGGAGACGGCGGAGGACTTCCAGCCCGTCGATACCGGGCAGCATGATGTCCAGCAGGCAGAGGACGGGCGGCTCCTGTCCTTCCTCGGCGGCGAAGAGCTCTTCGCCCGACTCATAGGCCCGCACCTCATAACCCGTGGACTGGAGGAAGTAGCGCAGCATCTCCCGGATACTGCTGTCATCCTCCACCAGAACAATGGCTTCTGCCACTTTTTCTCTCACTCCCTACCAATCAGGTGGAGGCGCTCAGCTCGCCGGTCACACAGTAGATGGCCCACTGGGCGATGTTGACGGCATGGTCGCCGATGCGCTCCAGATACTTTGCAATGATGATCAGGTCGATGGCCTGATCGGCGTTTTCCCGGTTGCTGAGGATCAGCTCCACCAGGTCCTTCTTGACCTGCTGGAACAGCTCATCCACGCCGTCGTCCAGGTCAATGGCCTCCTTGGCGATGTCCTGATCCCGGTTGACGTAGGCGGTAATGGCCCGCTTGACCATGATGCCGGCCTTCTGGCTCATGGCGCGGATATGGGTCAGGTCGGCGGTATTGCCGTTTTTGTTGAGCAGCAGGGAGATCTCGGCGATGTTGGCGCACTGGTCGCCGATGCGCTGCAAGTCGGTGACCATCTTCAGGGCGGCGGAGATGGTACGCAGATCCCGGGCCACAGGCTGCTGCTGGAGCAGGAGACGGAGGCAGCGGTTTTCGATGTCCCGCTCCATGCGGTCCATGCTGCGGGTCATGTCAATGGCGTTGTGAGCGGCCCGTTCGTCGTTGGAGATGAGGGAGGCGGTGACCACGTCGATGGCGTCTTCGGCGGCGGCGGCCATATCGATCATCTCAGCGCCCAGCTCCTGAAGCTCGGCGTCGAAGGTTTTACGCATAGTTGGGATTCCTCCTTATGGTTGGTATGAGATAACAGCTTAGCCGAAGCGGCCGGTGATATAATCCTCGGTGCGCTTATCCTTGGGCATGGAGAAGAGCTGGGTGGTGTCGCCGTATTCGATGAGCTCGCCCAGAAGGAAGAAGGCGCACTTATCGGACACACGGGTGGCCTGCTGCATATTGTGGGTGACGATGACGATGGTGTACTTTTCCTTCAGATCGGTGATGAGGTCTTCGATCTTGGAAGTGGAGATGGGGTCCAGGGCGGAAGTGGCCTCGTCCATGAGGAGGACGTCGGGCTCCACCGCCAGGGCGCGGGCGATGCACAGACGCTGCTGCTGACCGCCGGAGAGGCCCATGGCGGACTTTTTGAGACGGTCCTTGACCTCGTCCCAGATGGCGGCGCCCTTCAGGGACCGCTCCACGATGTCGTCCAGCTTGGCCTTGTTACGGATGCCGTGGGTGCGGGGTCCGTAGGCCACGTTGTCATAGATGCTCATGGGGAAGGGATTGGGCTTCTGGAAGACCATGCCGATCTGCTTGCGCAGCCAGGTCACGTCCACGTTGGGGGCGTAGATGTCCTGTCCCCGGTAGGAGACGGTACCCTCGATGCGCACGGAGGGGACCAGATCGTTCATCCGGTCCAGGGTCTTGAGGAAGGTGGACTTACCGCAGCCGGAAGGCCCGATGAGGGCGGTGACCTTCCGCTGGGGGATCTCGATGTTGACGTTTTTCAGGGCGTGGGCGGTGCCGTAATAGAGATTCAGGTCCTGCGCCGAAAGAATGGTGGTTTCGTCCATGGTGGTGGGCCTCCTTATTTCTTTTTCAGTTTCCGCCCCACCAGCTTGGCAGAGAGGTTGATAATCAGGGTGATGATCATGAGGATGGCGGCGATGGCAAAGGCCACGTCAAACTCGGCGCGCTCGCGGGCATACACATAGAGGGCCACGGTGAGGGAAGCGCCGGAGCTGTGGATAAAGTTATCCGCCGAAGAGAAGAAGTTGTTCAGGCCCATGCCCATACCGGCGGTAAAGAGGAGGGCGGCGGACTCGCCCACGATGCGGCCCACGGCCAGGATGCAGCCGGTGACGATGCCGTCCACCGAGGAGGGCAGCACCACGGTGCGGATCATGTGCCACTTGCCGGCGCCCAGACCCAGGGCGGCTTCCCGGTAGCTCTGGGGCACGGTCTTGAGGGACTCCTGGGTGGTACGGATGATGGTGGGGATGGTCATAATGACCAGGGTGAGACAGCCGGCCAGCAGGGAGCGGCCCAGGTTGATGAAGTTACAGAAAAAGAGCATACCCACCAGGCCGAAGATGATGGAGGGGATACCGGTGAGGGTCTCGGTGGCGAACTCGATGACGGAGAGCACCTTGCGGTTGGTGGCGTACTCGGTGAGGTAGACCGCCGCGCCCACGCCCAGGGGCAGGGTGATGATGAGGGTCACCAGGATGAGGTAAATGGTATTGAGGATGTTGGGCAGGATGCCGATGGTGTCCCGGATATAGCTGGTCTGGCTGCTCAGCAGGTCCCAGGTCACATGGGGGAGTCCGTTGATGAAAATATAGCCGATGATGAAGACCAGCAGCGCGCAGGTCAGAATGGCGCAGAAGTACAACAGGAAGCGGAACACCAGGTCATATGCCTTTCTTGGTCCCGAAAGTGTTTTCATTTCCATAGTATAATCATTCCTCTTTGCAAATACAAGATTATTTCTCGCGATTTCCCTTGAGCAGGGTATTGAGGAGCACGTTGATGATCATGATGAACAGGAAGAGCACCAGACCAATGGAGAAGAGGGCCTGCTGCTGGAGGGAACCGACGGCGGCATAGCTCATCTCGCTGGTGATGGCGGTGGTGAGGAAACGGACCGAAGAGAAGAGAGAGGGCATATTGGCCACGTTGCCCGCCACCATGATGATGGCCATGGCCTCGCCGATGGCGCGGCCGATGCCCATGACCACGGCAGAGGCGATGCCGCTCTTGGCGGCGGGGACGGAGACCCGCATATAGGTCTCGATCTCGGTGGCGCCCAGGGCCAGGGAGGCCTCCTCATACTCGGGAGGCACGGCCTTGAGCGCGGTCTCGGAGACGCTGACGATGGTGGGAAGGATCATGATGGCCAGGACGATGATGGCACAGAAGAGGCTGGCGCCGTCGGGCAGGCCGAAAAGCTCGCGGACGGCGGGGACCAGCACCATCATACCGATGAGGCCGTACACCACCGAGGGGATACCGGCCAGCAGGTCCACGGCGGTGCGGATGACGGCAGCCACCTTGGGAGGGGCGACCTTGGCCAGGAAAACGGCGGCCAGGAAGCCCACCGGCACGCCGATGATGATAGCGCCGGCGGTGCCATAGATGGAGGTGAGGATAAAGGGCAGGATGCCGAACTGAGGCTCCGAAGCGGTGGAGGCCCAGGTGGTGCCGAAGAGGAACTCAATGGGACCGATGGTCATGATGGCGGGCAGACCGGAAATGATGAGGTAGATGCTGATGAAGAGGACAAAGCCCACCGAAATCATGCCGCAGACCAGAAAGAGGATCTTCATGACCTCTTCCATGGCGCGGAACTGACGCTTTTGGGGCTTGGGCTCAGACATGGGGACGGAAACAGTTTGAGAGTCCATTGTGTGTGATTCACGCCTTTCTCTGTTCTCTGTGATGGGGTTTGATTTCGAAGGGGACCGGAAAGACCGCAGAACGGCCTGCTGCCTGTGGTTTTTCCGCTCCCCTCCATACGCCAGGAAAACGCTCTCCAGGGAACGGAGGGCGTTTTCGCTGGCAAGGAAGAGAAACTGTTTTAGGAAGAATAGGAAGAAGAAGAGAGAAACTACTTGCTCTATGTTGGGTGAGGATTAGGCCAGAGGCACGGCGCCGGCGCCGGCGATCAGGTCGGAAGCGTCAGCGGAGGTGGCGTAGTCCACGAAGGCCTGGGCCACATCGCTCAGCTCCTTGCTGTCGGAGATGATGAAGTTGAAGTTACGCTGGATGGGATAGCTCTCGTCCAGAACGGTCTCCTCGGTGGGAGCGACGCCGCCCACGGTGATGGCCTTGACGGTGTCATCCACAGCGGACAGGGAAGCGTAGCCGATGGCGTTGGGGTTGGAAGCCACGTTGGCGATGACTTCGCCGGTGGAGGTCAGCTCATTCTGATACTTGCAGGCGTCCTCGGTGTCGGTGATGGACTCGAAGCCGTCGCGGGTGCCGGAACCGGCCTCACGGCCGATGGGCACGATCTGACCGTCGCTGCCGCCCAGCTCGGACCAGTTGGTCACTTCGCCCTTGAAGATCTGGGCGATCTGCTCCACGCTCAGGTCAGCCACGGGGTTCTGGGGGTTAACGATGATGGCGATGCCGTCCTTGGCCACGGTGATCTGGGTCACGCCGGTCTCCTCGTCCTTCAGATCGCGGCTGGCCAGACCGATGTCAGCGGTGCCGTCCATGGCGGCGGTGATGCCGGCGGAAGAACCGGTGCCGTTGTAGTTGACGGTCACGTCGGGATTCATCTCCATGAAGGACTCACCCAGCACGCCCATGACGCTCTCCATGGAGGTGGAGCCGTCGGTATTCACCACGCCGGACAGGGTAGCGGTCTGCTCCTGAGTGGGAGCGGTGGAAGCGGTGTCATCGGGCGTGGTGGAAGCGGTGGTGGTACCGTTAGAGCAGCCAGCCAGCAGGCCGAGGCACATCATGCCGGCCAGAGCGATAGACAGGACCTTTTTCATGTTCATTCAATCTCCAATCTGTGATTCATTTCATTGTTTGGCGTCCTTCGTGAGGACGGTCCAAGTATAGCGCAGGAATTGTAAAGTCGTCCTCCACCCAATTGTAAAGTATACGTAAAGTATGCCCTGATTTGTGACGGAACAATCGGGTTATACCCTAATATGCACAAAATCAAAGGAAATACAGACTGGTCTCTGTGTAAAAAAACCGCCCGCCGCAAGGGGGAAATTCCTCTTGCGGCGGGCGGCGATGTGCGGATAGAGACGGATTTACTTTACAAAATCTTCACAGACCCAGCCAGAGCCGCAGCTCTTCCAGGTCAGGTGCGATATGGTCGGCGGGAAAGGCGGAAAAGGCTTCCCGTGGAGTGGTGCCGTTGAGCACGGCGCAGAAGTGCGCGCCGGCACGCTGGGCGGCCTCGGCGTCGATGACGGTGTCGCCGCAGTAGAGGACCTGTTCCGGGGTCAGGCCCAGACCGGCGATGGTCTTGCAAAGACCTTCAGGGTCGGGCTTTTGGTTCTGCACCATCTCGCTGCCGGTAACGGCGGTGAGCAGGCCCAGCAAGTCCCGTTTTTCCAGCACCCGGCACAGGGTATCTGCCCGCTTGGTGCTGACGATGGCGGCGGGAATGCCGGCGGCCTTCAGACCGCGGAGCAGGTCTTCCGCGCCGGGGAACATTTTGGTGACCTCGATCTGCATGGGAACGGCTACCTGGGAGAAGTGGAGGCGGAATTCTTTGCGCCGGGCCTGGTCGGCGTCGCCAGAGAGGAGGGTGTAGGCATCCTCCAGCGGCAGGCCGATGGTGCCGCGGACGGCGTCGGGATCGGGCTGGGGATGGCCCATTTGAGCAAAGCCGTGCTGAAAGCCGGCCACGATGGCCTGTGAGGCATCTGCAAGGGTGAAGTCAAAGTCAAAGAGTACTGCGCGGTAGTCCATGAAGGGGACCTCCTGTCTATCATCAATCTATTCTGTTTGAGGATAACATATCCCCTTCCGCCGCGCAAGGGTCGGATCAGTCGCCAGATCCGGCGCTGAAGAAGGCCTCGGCTCCATAGCGCAGACAGCGACGCAGCCGCTCTTCGCCCCGCCGGATGGTGCGGGACACGGTGGAGGGATGGACGCCCAGCCGCCGGCTGATTTCGGTCATGGTCATCCCCTTCCCGTAATAGAGGAGCAGTTCCAGCCGCTGCTTTTCGGTGATGTCGCTTTTCAGCGCCCGGATGAGGTTGCGTTTCACCTGTCCCATCTGCCGGCTGTTGTCCTCCGCCATGTCCCGGGCATAGGCGGCCAGATCCGCGGCGTACATTCTCCCTCTTCTATACCGTGTACCGCCCACTGCGATGATACCCCCTTTCATAATAGTGTGCGGTGAGGACCGAAAGATCTCTGGCCTCCCGCCACATCACCCGCAGCGGCCGGAGCCGGGCGCAGAGCAGCAGCCGCTCTTCTTCCGTTCCGGCTTCCTCCATCAACCCCTCCAAACGCGCGATCCGCGCCCGGAGCGCCTGGGCCTGGGCCCGATATTCCACTGACAATTCCAAAAGGGTCATTCTTTTTTTCCGCGCCTCCTGCACTCTTTTTTGTCTTATCCCCGGATTTCCCGGGATTTTTGCCGTTTTTCTAACCTCCTCTCCGCCGGCCGAAAATTTTCGAAAGTTTTTTTGAAAAACCTATTGACACTTCCACTCCTTTCTGCTAAAATAAGTGTCGTTGTGGACGAGCTGATTTGCTGGTGTAGCTCAGTTGGTAGAGCAGTTGATTTGTAATCAA
>DXGA01000037.1 GCA_019114165.1 Candidatus Flavonifractor merdipullorum
CCCCTCCCCTCACCTACTTTATCCGGGAAGGGCGGATCACCCATTGGAAATACGCCCCCGAAGGCTGCACCCGGGTGGGCGCGGAGACTGTCTTTCTGGATTGAATCACAACAAAAGGGCCGGGATACGGAAATCCTCCGTATCCCGGCCCTCTCTGTCAAAGAAATGGGAACACGCCCGCATGGACGCGGGCGCACATTGTGCGCCCCTACGGACCACTTTCCCTATCTCTTATCTTTTATCTTTTATCGCTTATCTTCTCCTTCTCAGCCGCAGACCGCCACGCCGGCCTCGATCAGCTTGCTCAGCGCTTCCTTGTCGCCCACCAGCGTCACATCGGGGTGGAGCTGCAGAATGGAAGCGGGCACTTCCTTGGTCACACGGCCGCAGAAAGCCTTATACACCGCTTCGGCCTTGTCCGCGCCGCTCACCACCATCAGAATCCGGCGGGCGCGCATGATGTTCTTGATGCCCATGGTCAGCGCCTGACGGGGCACGTCCTCTTTCCGCTCGAAAAAGCGGGTGTTGGCCTCGATAGTCCGCTCGGTCAGGGTCACCAGATGGGTCTCCAGGCCGAAATCATCTCCCGGCTCGTTGAAGGCGATATGTCCGTTATGGCCCATGCCCAGCAGCTGGAGGTCGATGCCGCCCAGATCCTCGATCAGCTGGTTATACTTGGCGCACTCCTCCGCCGGGTCCTTGGCCAGGCCGTTGAGCACATGGGTGTTTTCCGGCTTGATGTCGATGTGGTCAAAGAGGTTGCTCTGCATGAAATAGCGGTAGCTCTGCTCGTGACGGGGAGACAGGCCGTAGTACTCGTCCAGGTTCACGGACCGGATTTCGGCAAAGCTCAGGTCGCCCTCTTTATAGCACTCCACCAGACGCTGATAGGCGCCCACCGGCGTGCCGCCCGTGGCCAGGCCAAGGACGCTGTCCGGCTTGGTGATCACCTGGGCGGAAATGATGTTGGCCGCACGGCGGCTCATGGCCGCGTAGTTTTCGGCACAATAGACTCTCATAGTTTCCATCCTCCTGCTCAATACAATGACTCGGAGAGGGCAATCCAAACCCGAAAAAGCGCATTGGGCAGAATTCCATGCACTTTCGGCTTCTGTTTTCGTCAAATTGACTTTCTCCTGTTGCGCTCTCGTTGTATGAATTGTACAATTTACACACGTCTTTGTCAATACTACCCCTCCACTTTTTCTTTTTTCCATCCGCGCAAAGCGGACAGTACCTCCGGCGTGAGGAGGAGCAGCGCCACCAGATTGGGCAGCGCCATCAGTCCCGTCCAGATGTCGGCCAATTCCCACACCGCCTGCAGATCCACCACGCTCCCCACCGCGATGGCCCCCAGAAACAGAAGCCTGTAAAGCCGTTTTCCCTTCCCCTCTCCCGCCAGAAATGCCAGGCTCCGCTCGCCGTAATAGCTCCACCCCACAAGGGATGTAAAGGCAAAGAGCAGTAAACTCACCGCCACCAGAAGCACGCCGCCCCGTCCCAGCACCGCTCCGTACGAGGCCGCCGACAGGGGCGCGCCCAGCATATTGTCGGTCACCTGTCCGCTGGCCATGGACCACAGCGCCGCCGCCGGGTCGTACACCCCCGCCGTCAGGATCACCAGCGCCGTCATGGTGCACACCAGTATGGTGGCCACAAAAACTTCCAGAATGCCCCACATCCCCTCTTCCGCCGGGTGTTCCACATCAGCGGCGGCGTGGGCAATGGCGGACGACCCCATGCCCGCCTCGTTGGTGAAGACCCCGCGGGCCACGCCGTACCGCATGGCGGAGGCAATGCCGTATCCGGCGGTACCGCTCACCATGGCCCGGGGCGTCAGACCGCCGGTGAAGATCGCCCGGAAGGCCGCCGGAAGGGCGTCTGCGTTATGGAGCAGCACCACCCCGCTCCCACCCAGAAAGAGCAGGGCCATGGCCGGTACCAGCGATTCGCTGAACCGCCCGATCTGTCCCACGCCCCCTGCCGTCACCAGGGCGCAGCACACCGCCACCACGATTCCAACCCACAGCCGGTCCCAGCCCAGGGCCGCTTCCAGAGCGGTGGAGATGGAATTGGCCTGTACCAGATTGCCCCCCAACAGGGAGGCCCCCACACAGCTCAGGGCAAACCAACACCCCATCCAGCGCTTCCCCAACCCCCGGGAGATGTACACCATGGGTCCGCCCTGAAAACCGCCACCCTTCGCCCGTTCCCGGTAGCGGATGGCCAGAATTTTTTCGGCGCAGCCCGTCATCATGCCCAAAAATGCCGAGATCCACATCCACAGCACCGCCCCCGGTCCGCCGAAAAAAATCGCCGTGGCCACCCCCGCAATGCTCCCCGTGCCGATGGTGGAGGCCAACGCCGTGGAAAGGGCCTGGAATTGGGTCAGCCCGCCCTGTCTCTTTGCTGAGGGCGGATGGAGGAACTTCCCCACCGTCTCACGCAGCCACACCGGCAGGCCGAAGAGCTGAAAAAAGCCCGTCCGCACCGAATACCACAGACCCGCAAACAAAAACAGGCACAGAAGCCACGGATTCCAGATGACATCCCCCAAAAACGTCAAAAACGCCATGTCCACACCCCCTGTTCAGAGGTATGCGGACATGGCGTTTCTCATGCCTTGTTTCCGGTATAAAATCGGGGGTCCAGAGCGTTGCGCAGCCCGTCCCCCACCCACTGGAGGCTCACCACCGTGACCACGATGCACACCGCCGGCGGCACCCAGATCCACGGACGGCCCACAAAGACCGCCGTATTGGTGGCATACTGGATGAGACTGCCCCACGAGGCCTGGGGGGTGCGGATGCCCACCCCCAGAAAACTCAGGCTGGACTCGGACAAAATGGCCCGGCCCACCCGCAGCGGCAGCACCGCCCACACCGGCCCAACGGCGTTGGGCAGCACGTTACGCCGCAAAATGGTGGTCCATCTGCCCCCCAGCGCCCGGGCCGCCAAAACGTATTCCCGCTCCCGGACGGTGAGGGTGTTGGCGTACACCAGCCGGGCGATGCCGGTCCAGCCCAATAGGCCGATGACCGCCACGATGTTCCACGCCGAGGCCCCCACCAGCGACACCAGACACAGCACCAGGACGATACTGGGAAAGCTCTGGAACACGTCGGCAAGGCGCATGATCCAATACTCCCACTTGCCCTGTTTCCAGCCCGCCAGCAGGCCCAGCGGTACCCCCACGCCCAGACTGATGGCGGCGGCGCAAAAGCCCACCAGCAGGGATACCTGCCCGCCGCAGATGAGACGGGCCAGCACGTCGCGGCCCACGTCGTCGGTGCCCAGCCAGTGGGCAGCGGACGGCGGCGCCCAGAATCCGGCGGTCTGGTCGGTGACATTGGGCTCCATGCCAAAAAGAACCGGCAAAAGGAGCACCAAAATAACCTCCAGCAGCAAGATCATCAGTCCCGCCACCGCCCGGCGGTCCGTCCAGAACCGCCGTCCCGGTCCACCTCTCCTCATCGGCCCACCTCCTCCCGGCGCACCCGGGGATCGACCAGACCATAGAGCAGATCCAAAACCAGGTTGGTACCCAATACCGTCAGGGCGATCACCACCGTGACCCCCATCACAATGCCGAAATCCCGGCTGTTGATGGCCGAAAAGAGCAGGCTTCCCATGCCAGGCCAGCCGAAAATCTGCTCCACCACCACCGAACCGCCGATGATGTGGGGAATGTGGCTCAAAACGGTGGTCAGCACCGGCAGAAGAGAACTCCGCAGGGCGTGGCGCATCACCTGCCGCTCGGTCAGGCCCTTGGCCCGGGCGGTGCGGATGTAATCCTCCCCCAACGCTTCCAGACAGGCGCTGCGGGTCTGCCGCACCAGCTCCCCCATGCTGCTCACACACACCACCCCCGCCGGGAGAATGAGGTGGTAAATGAGGTCCCCCACGGTGCCGCTGGTGCCGGTGGCGTACATCCGGGCGGAGGGCAGCCAGCGGAGCACCACCGAAAAGACATACACACCCGCCAGACTCAGCAGAAAGCCCGGCATACCAAAGCTCACCATGGAACAGACGGAGGCCAGTTTATCCCACACCGAGCGGGGCCGCCAGGCTGCCGCCGCCCCCAACGGAATGGCCAGCAAAATGGCCAGCACCACGCCGGTGCCCGTCAAAATCAGGGACGGCCCTACCCGCTGGGCGATCATGGCCGAGACCGGCCGCCCCGTCTGCCACGAGTCGCCCAGGTCGCCGTGGAACAGACCGCCCAGCCAGATCAGATACCGCTCCACAACGGGACGGTCCAGACCCAGCCGTTCCTCCATCACCGCCTGATTGCCGGCGGTCCCGCCCTCTTCACCGCCCAGGTCGGTGATATTGGCCGGTACCAGCTCCAGACAGAAAAAGACCAACAGCGTGATACCGAAAAAGACCGGCACCGCCGTCAGCAGCCGTTTGCGTATATAATGGATCAAAATGCAATTCCTCCTGCACTTCCGGCCCAAACGGGCACGGGCCGCCCGAAGGCGGCCCTACGGAGGTCTCTTTTTTTACTGCTTTTCCCACTCCCACACGTTTTCGTTGGAGAAGCTGGAAGCGTCATAGTCGATGCCCGTCACGGTGTTGGACTCCACATGGAGGGCGGTGCCAAACCACAGCGGAATGAAGGGGCGCTCCTCGGCCAGCAGCCCGTCCAGCTGGGCCACCAGCGCCTTTCGCGCTTCCTGATCGGTCTCGGTGCGGATGGCGTCGATACCCGTCAGATAGGGGCTGAGATCATCCACATGGAAAATGTTGTTTTCCGCCGAAAAACGGCTCTCCACAAACCACAGCGGCAGAGCGCTGGGGGTATGGCTGGCGATGGCCATATCGTAGAGGCCGTCGCTCATGCCGGAGAACAACGTGGCCGAATCCACCGTCTCGATGGTGGTCTGGATGCCCGCCTCGGCCAGCTGCTGCTGCATCAGCGCCGCAAGACCGGAGCGGTTGGAGGTGCAGGCCAGGGTATAGGTCTCGCCGTCGTACCCGGCCTCCTCCAGAAGGTCCATGGACAGCTCCACATTCCGGGTGGTCTCCCCCGGGCCGGGATAGCTCTCACAGGTGGGCAGGATGGAGGTGCTGGTCACCTCGCCGTAACCGCCGGTGGACTGCTCACACAGCAGCTCCTTATCCAGAGCGTACTCCACCGCCCGGCGGATGCGGGCGTCGGACAGGGTCTGGCAATTGAGCATCAGCTCATAGAAGGTATTGGGCGCCTCGCTCTTGCTGACGGTGAAGCCCGCCTCGGTGGCGGTGGGGGCGTTGTCCGCCGACACGCTGCCGCCAAAGGCGTAGTAATCCAGATCGCCCGCGATCAGCGCCGTGAGCAGGCTGGACTTGTCCATCACCGTGATGACCAGGGTATCAAAGCCGGGAGCTCCCAGCTGATAGTCCTCGTTGGCCTTGAGGGTCAGGCTGTTTCCCGTCACCTCCGAGACAAATTCACAGGGACCGGAGCCCACCGGAGCGGCCCACAGGTCCTGCTCCATCAGCTCCGCCGGGTCCACCCCCTCCAGGAGATGGGTGGGGAGCACATAGTACTCCCGGTTCTTGTCCAGCAGAAATTCCTCGGGAATGGTGGGGGTTTTGAAGGTGAATTGCAGAGTGTGCTCGTCCACCGCCTTGACGCCCAGTTCCTCCGTGCCGGTGGCCACGCCGTTCTCGTCGGTGCCGGTCAGCACCGAGAAGGCGCTCCGCCCCAGAGCCGGGCAGTTCTCATCCGTCAAAAGTGCGATGGTCTCCACCCAGTGCTCCGCCGTCACCGGCGTTCCGTCGTGGAAGGCGCAGTCGGGGTTCAAATGGAAGACGATGCCGCAACCGTCCTCCACGCTCTCCCAGGACTGGGCCGCACGGGCGGTTACCGTGCCGTCGGCGTGGACATAGGCCAGACGGTCGTAGATCTTATCGTAGATGATGCGGGAATAGTTGCTGCCCGAGGGGCTGTTGTAGGGCATCAGGGAATCCCAGGGATTGGACAGTCCGTACTGGACCACCCGCTCCGCCGTGACTTCCTCCTTCGGGCCCTCCTCCGCCGGCTGGGACGCACATCCGCCCAAAGGCAGGGCCAGCGCCAGCATCAAAAGCAGTGCTGCACTCTGTTTCTTCAAAACTTCTCCTCCTTCTTATTCCACCGTCACCGACTTCGCCAGGTTACGGGGCTTATCAATGTCGCAGCCGTGCATCAGGGCCACATAGTAGGCAAAAAGCTGCATGGGCACCACGTCCAGCGAGGGGAGCAGCATGGGATGGGTCTGGGGCACGGTGAGGGTGTGGTCCACCACATTGGCCATGTCCTGTTCCAGGTCGGCGGTGGTGAGGCCCAGCACGTCGGCGCCGCGGCTCTTCACCTCCACCACGTTGCTCATGGTCTTTTCAAACAAGGGCGCGTAGCTGGCAAGGGCGATGACCAGGGTGCCCGGCTCGATGAGGGAAATGGTGCCGTGCTTGAGCTCGCCGGCGGCGTAGGCCTCGGAGTGGAGATAGGAGATCTCCTTGAGCTTCAGGGAGCCCTCCAGCCCCACGGCATAGTCCACGTTGCGGCCGATGAAGAAGACGGAGGGATGATTGAAGTAAATGGAGGCCAGATACTGGATGTGCTCCCGGTGGCTGAGGATCTCGGTGAGCTTCTCGGGGATGCGCTGGAGCTCGGCCACGATGGCGTCGTACTCCTGGGGGGCGATGGTACCCAGCTTCTCGGCAAAGGAGAGGCCGATGAGATAGATGAGGGCCAGCTGGGTGGAGTAGGCCTTGGTGGTGGCCACGGCGATCTCGGGACCGGCCCAGGTATAGAGCACGTCATCCGACTCCCGGGCGATGGTGGAGCCCACCACGTTGACGATGGACAGCACCCGGGCGCCCAGCCGCTTGGCCTCCCGCATGGCGGCCAGGGTGTCGATGGTCTCGCCAGACTGGCTGATGACCAGCGCCAGGGTCCGCTGGGTGACGATGGGGTCGCAGTAGCGGAACTCAGAGGCCAGGGTCACCTCCACCGGCTTGCGCAGCAGCTTTTCCAGGGTGTACTTGGCCGCCATACCCACATGGTAGGAAGAGCCGCAGGCAATGACATAAATCTTCTCCAGATCCTTCAGGTACTCCGGGGTAAAGGTCAGCTCATCCAGCACCACCTTGCCCGCCTGGATGCGGGGAGAGACGGTGTCGTGGAAGGCCTTGGGCTGCTCCATGATCTCCTTGAGCATGAAGTGCTCATAGCCGCCCTTCTCCGCCGCCGAGATCTCCCAGTCCACCCGGTGGAGCTTCTTCTCCACCGGACGGAGGTAGGCGTCGTATACCCACACATGATCGGCGGTGATCTCGGCGATCTCGCCGTCGTCCAGATAGCACACGTCTCTGGTGTACTGGATGACCGCCGTCACGTCGGAAGCCATGAAGTGGAAGCCGTCGCCATAGCCCAGAATGAGGGGGCTGTCCTTCCGGGCGGCGATGAGCCGGTCGGGGCAGTCGGCGCACAGGATTCCCAGGGCGTAAGCGCCGCGGATGCGGTGGAGCACCTTGGTCACCGCGTCCAGAATGTTGCCGTCGTAGTAAAACTCCAGCAGCTGGGCCACCACTTCGGTATCGGTCTGGGAGACAAAATGGACCCCGCGGGACTGGAGGAACTCCTTGATCTCGGCGTAGTTTTCAATGATGCCGTTGTGGACCACCGCAATGCGGCCGTTCTGGCTCAGGTGCGGATGGGAGTTGACGTCTGACGGCTCGCCGTGGGTGGCCCAGCGGGTATGACCCAGACCCAGCGTGCCGCGAATGCCGCCTCTTGCCTCCACCTGATCGGCCAGATTCTGAATGCGGCCCTTGGTCTTGACCACCGTCAGTCCGTCCTCCGGTTGGTACACCGCCACGCCCGCAGAGTCATAACCCCGGTATTCCAGCCGCCGCAATCCGTTGAGGAGGATGGGGGCGGCTTCCTCACGGCCGACATATCCGATAATTCCACACATAAATGAAGCGCTCCAATCTGTTTGGGTGTCTTGGATTCCAGTTTCCTTTTTCCTTGAACAGGCCCTCGGCTCAGTTCAATATTTTGTTATTATATATCATGACTTCCCCGAGGTAAAGAGTCAATCTTCCTGAAACCGAACCTTTTCCTCTGCCTTACTTCGTCTATCCTGAAGTCTCTTTCCATCCGTTTCCACCAGAATGATGTCCTCCCCAAAGCGGCGTACTGTCTCCCAGGGAAAGATCTCATCCTTTTCACGCCCCAAAAGGCCAAAGAGCCGCCGCCGTCCCGGCACCACCAGCGCCGTGGCCTGCCCCGTCTCCAGATCTACCTCCACATCCCCCACATAGCCAAAGCGCCGCCCGGTGGCCACATCGATGATCTCCCGGCACCGCAGATCCGAAACCCGCTCGCCCTTGTGCTGCT
>DXGA01000038.1 GCA_019114165.1 Candidatus Flavonifractor merdipullorum
TTATATACTTTTTCTTCAGTATATAATTATCTTTGATACAGAACTATTCTATAATAAAATCATTTTGTGTCAAATCACCACATAATCGATGGGGTTGGTGAATATAGGACGGAGGGGACCCAACGGAAAGAGGGCGCGCCGCTGAGCATCTCCTCTTATGCCGCGACACGCCCTCCCCGTGGATGGTAAATAAGGGTATATGGAAGAAATAGGAAACTAATAGGATAAGATGAGATGGGAAAAATGTCGCAATGCCAAAATGAGAGACCTTACTTCAGGTTCAAGGAACCGGAAATGACCATCTTCATGACCTCGCTGGTGCCCTCGTAGATCTCGGTGATCTTGGCATCACGCATCATGCGCTCCACAGAATACTCACGGGCAAAGCCGTAGCCGCCCAGGAACTGCACACAGTCACGGGTGACCTGGTTAGCCACATCGGAAGCCATCAGCTTAGCCATAGCGGCGTAGACGTTGTAGGGTTCGCTCTTGTCCTTAGCCACGGCAGCACGCCAGGTCAGGAGACGGGCGGCATCGATCTTGGTCTGGAGATCGGCCATCTTGAACTGGGTGTTTTGGAAGGAGGCAATGGTCTTACCAAACTGCACGCGCTCCTTATCATATTTGATGGCTTCGTTCAGGGCGCCCTGAGCAATGCCGACAGCCTGGGCAGCGATGCCGATACGGCCACCATCCAGCGCCTTCATGGCGATCTTAAAGCCCTTGCCTTCACCGCCCAGCAGATTTTCCGCGGGGACGCGGACGTTCTCGTATACCACGGCGGCGTTGGAAGCAGCGCGGATGCCCATACGGGGGATATCGGCGGTGACGGTGATGCCCGGAGTGTTGCGGTCCACCAGGAAAGCAGACATACCCTTGTGGGCAGGCAGGCTCTTGTCGGTGAGGGCAAAGACCAGGAAGGTGTCGGCGAAGCCGGAGTTGGTGGTGAAGATCTTCTCACCGTTGATGACGTACTCGTCGCCTTCCTTCACGGCAGTGGTGCGGGCGCCCGCCACATCGGAACCGGCGCCGGGCTCAGTCAGGCCAAAGCAGCCGATCTTGGAGCCGTCAGCCAGGGGACGCAGCCATTTCTGCTTCTGCTCCTCGGTGCCGAATTCCTGAATGGTGGAGGCGCACAGAGAGGTATGGACCGACAGGGTCACGCCGGTGCTGGCATCGGCCTTAGACATCTCTTCCATGCACAGCACGTAAGACAGCACGTCGCCGCCGGCGCCGCCGTACTCCTCAGGGAAAGGAATGCCAAAGAAGCCGCACTGCTGCATCTCCTTGATGAGATCCATGTTCATCTTTTCGGCTTCATCCATCTCGTGGGCCAGGGGCTTGACCCGCTCCTCGGCAAACTTGCGATACATATCGCGCAGTTCCAGATGCTCAGAGTCGAGGTTAAAATCGATCATGATTGGTTACCTGCCTTTCAACAAGAAAATGTTCGTTTTGACAAGAGGATTGGAGACTCGTTTCCTCCTGCTGTTCGCGCATAGTATACTACTACAAAATAGTTCTGTCAACAAAGTATTCTTATAAAAAACTACCGGAGGGAGGCAAAAATATAATGGCGATTTTTGCTGTTTTGTGCAAAAAACGCTGAAAAATCGCCTACTACCAGGGAGTGAGGCGGTCATCAGATGTAGAGAAAATGGAAATAAAAAGATGCTGCCAAAAGATGCAGCAGTTTGGCGGAGGCGTGGAAGAGTCTGTTGTTTTCTTTGACAGCGGAGGAGAAACGCGGTACAATCATTGTAGAAAATGCACAAGGAGGTGCCCCATGAAACTGACCTTTTTCGGCGCGGCGAAGGCGGTTACCGGCAGCTGTCACTGCGTGGAATGCAACGGGAAACGGATCCTGGTGGACTGCGGTCTCCAGCAGGGACGGGACGAGCAGGATAACACCCAGCTTCCCTTCCTTGCGGGCGGTATCGATGCCGTCGTGGTGACCCATGCCCACATCGACCACTCCGGACGCATTCCCCTGCTCTACAAGCAGGGCTATACCGGTCCCATCTGCTGTACCCGGCTGACCGGCGAGCTTCTTTCCATCATGCTCCGCGACTCGGCCCACATTCAGGAGAGCGACGCCCAGTGGCAGAATCAGAAGGGCAAACGGGCCAACCGTGCCCCTGTGGAGCCCCTCTATACCGTGGCTGACGCGGAAGAAGCCCTCACCCATCTGGAAACCTGCGAATATGGCCAGTTCATAGAGCCGGTGCCCGGGGTGAAGGTGCGCTTTACCGACGCCGGCCACCTGCTGGGTTCGGCCAGCGCCGAGATGTGGCTGACTGAAGAGGGCGAAACCCGTAAAATCGTCTTTTCGGGCGACATCGGCAACAAGGACCAGCCCATCATCCGGGACCCCCAGTACATTGACGAGGCCGACTATGTCCTCACCGAGAGCACCTACGGCGACCGGCTCCACCAGAACGAGGACAGCAACTACACCGAAGCTCTGGCCCAGATCATCGACGAGACCCTCAGCAAGGGCGGCAACGTGATCGTCCCCTCCTTTGCGGTGGGACGCACCCAGGAGCTCCTCTACTTCATCCGGGAGATGAAGGAGGAACGTATGGTAAAATCCGTCCCCAATTTCCAGGTCTATGTGGACTCTCCCCTGGCCGGCGCCGCTACCAAAATCTTTTCCGGAGACTTGCGGGGCTATCTGGACGAGGAGGCCATTGCCGAGCTGCGGGACGGCGACCTCTTCTGGTTCCCCGGTCTGAACATCACCGAGACCAGCGAGGAATCCAAGGCTCTCAACCTGAACCCCACGCCCAAGGTCATCATTTCGGCCTCCGGCATGTGCGATGCCGGACGCATCCGCCACCACCTCAAGCACAACCTCTGGCGCAAGGAGTCCACGGTGGTGTTCGTGGGCTACCAGGCCGAGGGCACCCTGGGCCGCCGCCTGCTGGACGGGGTCAAAGCGGTGCGCCTCTTTGGCGAGGATATTTCGGTCCAGGCCCGCATCGTCAATTTCCACGGCCTTTCCTCCCACGCCGACCGGGATGGACTGCTTCGGTGGATCGACCACTTCTCCCCCCGGCCCAGGGAGGTCTTCGTGGTCCACGGCGACGCGGAGGTCACCCAGATCTACGCCCAGACCCTGCGGGAGCGGGGCTATTCCGCCCATTCGGCCAACTACGAAGAGGTGTGGGACCTGCGCACCGGCCGGATGCTGGAGGCCGGTACAGTGCCCGAGACCAAGCCCGCCCGTGTGGCAGACTCCGCCTCCCCGGCTTATCGCCGTCTGGAGGAGACCGGACGCCGCCTGATGGAAGTCATCGCCCACAACCGCGGCGGCGCCAACAAGGATCTGGCCAAGTTCGCCGACCAGCTCCGCGCCCTCATCGACAAGTGGGACAGATGAGATAAGAGATAAAAGATAAGAGATGGGGGAACTGTCTGCGGGACGGTTCCCCCGTCTTCTGTTGTGCTGGAAGGGATTGAGGGTTTGTCGGAAATGCGTCGGCGTGTTATAATGGTGCCCAATGACGAAATACCTCAAAAAAAGGAGAACATTGGCATGTATGAAAAAATCACGCTGGACAACGGCGTGCGTATTATGACCGAACGGGTACCGGGGATGCGTTCCGCCGCGCTGGGCATCTGGGTGGGCGCCGGCTCCCGGGAGGAAAAGGCGTCGGAGAACGGCGCGGCCCACTTCATTGAACATATGGTATTCAAGGGCACTGCCCGCCGCACTGCCGCCCAGCTGGCCCAGGAGATGGACGCCATCGGCGGTCAGGTCAACGCCTTCACCACCAAAGAGTGTACCTGCTTCCACGCCCGGGTATTGGATGACCATCTGCCCCGCGCCATTGACCTTTTGTGCGATATGCTCTTTTGCTCCAACTTCTCCGAGCGGGACGTGGCCACTGAGCGGGGGGTGATTCTGGAGGAGATCGGGATGTACGCCGATAACCCCGAGGACCTGTGCGCCGAGCGTCTGGCGGCGGGCGTTTATAAGGGCAGCCCTCTGGCCCGGCCCATTCTGGGCAAAAAGTCCACCCTGGAAAAGATGTCCGGCCAGTGGCTGAGAGACTATATGACCCGCCATTACCGCCCTGATAAAGTGGTGGTGGCGCTGGCGGGCAGCTTCACCCAGCGGGACGTGGACGACCTTGCCGCCCGGTTCGGCGTGCTGGAGCCCCAGAAGGCCGTGACCTTCCAGAAGGGGAGCTATCAGCCCGCCTTTACGCTGAAGAAAAAGGCCATTGAACAAAACCACCTGACCATCGCCTTCCCCGGTCTCTCCTACGGCGATCCGGACCGCTATGCCCTCCAGCTCATGTCCGCCGCTTTGGGAAGCGGTCTTTCCTCCCGCCTCTGGCAGGAGGTGCGGGAGCGGCGTGGCCTGTGCTACTCCATCTATACTTACAGCTCCGACCACGCGGATACCGGCTTTTTCGCCATCTACACCGCCCTGGGCCGGGAGACCGAGCGGCAGGCGCTGGAGACCATCCGGAGCACCGTGGCCGACTTTGCCGACCACGGCATTACGGCCGA
>DXGA01000039.1 GCA_019114165.1 Candidatus Flavonifractor merdipullorum
AAGGTCCTTCATCACCAGGGCGTCCTCCGCCTGGGTGCCAGCCGACTCACAGATAAAGGTGGGCGTCCACTTTCGCCGGGCCACCTCTTCCATCAGCGGGGCGGGGTCGGGGCCGAAGTCGTCCTGCGCGAAGGTCAGGTGCATTTTCTCGCCCCCGTTGGGGGTGAACTGGATCTTGGAAAAATGGCTGTGGAAACAGGAGGCACGTTCCTCCCCCAGCACCTGGGCGATGCGGTCCAGCATGTTCACACAGGCCGCGCGGCCCTCCAGCTCTCCCAGAGAACGGGCGTACAGATGCCCAAAATCCACCGTGGGAATGAGCCGCTCATCCAGGGTACACAGCTCCAGCACCTCGTCCAGATCGCCCAGCTGGTTGATCTTGCCCATGGTCTCGGGGCACAGGGAAATGTGGCCGTATCCCTCCCCGTCACAGGCGGTCAGCACCTCTTTCAGGGTGGGCAGGGCGATATCCATGGCTTCCCGGCGGGTGCGCTTCATCAGGGCCCCCGAGTGGATCACCACCCGTTTTGCCCCCATCCAGTCCGCCGCCTGACAGGCCGCGGTGATATAGCCGATGGTCTTTTTCCGGCTCTCCGGGTCGGGATTGGCCAGGTTGATAAAGTAGGGCGCGTGGAGGGACAGGGTCACCCCCGCCACAGCCGCCGCACTGCCCAGCTTGCGGGCGGTCTCCTCCCGGATATTGACCCCCTTGCCGCACTGGTACTCGTAGGCGTTCAGGCCCAGTTCCGCCAGCCAGCGGGGGGCGTCCACCGACGAGCGGTAGGGAAAGGAATCCCCGTTGCCCGCCGGTCCGAATTTGATACTCATTTCTTGCTCCTTTGCTTGGCCAGGGCACGGAAGGGCCACTCCACGGCATAGCGCACATAGCGCCCCGGATTGCCCGCCAGTCGGATGGGCTCCACCAGCAAAGTGGTCACGCCGGCGTTGTTGCCCCCCAGAATGTCGGTGAAAATCTGGTCGCCCACGATGGCGGTCTCTTCCGGCGTGCAGCCCATACGCTCCATGGCCCGATAAAATCCCCCCGCTTTGGGCTTGCCCGCGTGGCCGATCCAGGGGATGTCCAGCTTTTGGGCAAATGCCTCCGGACGGCCCGGCTTCCGGCTGTTGGACAGCAGAAACAGGGTGATCCCGGCGGCGGTCAGATCCCGGCGCCAGTCTTTGACACACTGCGCCGGCTCCAGCACGCCGTAAGGGACCAGCGTATTATCCAGATCGGCCAGCAGAAGACGAATGCCCGACGCGGCCAGCTGTTTGGGGTCGATATCGGAAACGGTGGGATATACATGGTCGGCCAACAGGGAGATGGCCATGCCCTCACCTCTTTTATCAGTCTTTTTTCCCCTCCCGCGCATATGCTGTGATGAAATAACGGTACAGCGCGCCGGAGCGGTAACCATCTTATTATATCATCTGGCTCCGCTGGGAACAAGGGGGTAACGGTTTCATGGATGACAGCGGTCTTTCCCTTCTCCTCCTGACGCCGCCGGACCAGAGCCGGGAAGCGGCGGCTTCCGGCTTGCCGGTGGCTCATCTGGCCTACCGCATCGGCGGCGGCGGGCATCTCTTCCGCTCCAACCTCAATCCCATCGCCCGGGGCGGCTTTCTGGCCGTGGACGCCGCCGGGTTTGACGGAAAAGGCCAGAGCGCCGCGCTGGTGCGGGAAATTTTGCGGGAGTGCGAAGCCCGGGGCTTTACCGGCGTGCTGTGCGACTTTGAAGGCCCGCCCCTTCCCATACTGATGGAGACCGTCTCCGCCCTGGATGAGAGCCTCAGCCGGCGGAACTGGCCCCTTCTGGTGCCGGAACACTACGGCCATGCCGCGCCAAACGGTCAGGTGCTCCTCTCCTCGGCCCTGTCGGGCGGTTCCCTGCGCCAGCGGCTGGCCGACGTCATCCAAACCCGGGGCGCGGCAGGCGTGGCCCTGGCGGTGGAACGGGTGGCCCACGACTTTCCTCTCCCCTCCCCCGACGGACAGGGGACGCCTTTGCGGCAGGAGGACCTGCAAAAACTGCTGGAGCAGCGGGAACCTCAGGTCTATTTCTCCGACGCCCTGTGCGCCCACTACTTCACCTATATGTCCCGGGAGACCGGCGGACATTTCGTCCTCTTCGACGATGCCTCCTCCATCCGCAAAAAGCTTCAGGTGGCGCGGCGGCTGGGCATCCGGCGGGCTGTCCTCCCCTATCCGCAGGTATCGGGCTTTTTGTCAGAGCTGCGCTCCTGACCGGCTTCATGCCGGGCCAGCGTGGGCGCCAGCGGTCCGACCATACCGTCGGTGGCGGCGGAGAGCAGATAGCGGTAAACCTTGGCTTTGTGCTCCTCGTAAAGGTCCAGCTGCTGATAAAGCTCCTTATACTCGGCAAAGGTGGCCCGTTTGGTGGCGATGGTCTTGCGGAGGGTGGCCTGGGTGCTGACCAGGCTGTCGCTCCGCTTGAGATAGTAATAGACCGGAGTGTGGATGGCGGTCACCAGACGGCACCGGGCCATATACTCCAGATTGAAGAGAAAATCTTCGCACCAGGAGATGTCCGCCGGACAGCGCAGATGGTCGGCCTCCACGATGGCGCGGCGGTAGAGCTTATTCCACATGACTCCGTAATAAAAATTGGCCGGGGCTTTCACCATCTCCTCGGCGTACTCCCTGCGGGTCATGATGCGGTCCTTTTTAATGTGCCCCCGCTGAGCCACCCGCCCCTTTTCCACCCGGTAAAAGTGGGCCACCACCAGATCGCAGCCCGTCGCTTCGGCGGCGTGGAGAAGCGACTGGACCGAGTCCAGCGGCAGCCAGTCGTCTCCGTCCACAAACTGGAGGTATTTTCCCTGGGCCTGGTCCATGGCCAGATTGCGGGCGGCGGACGCGCCCTGATTCTGCTGGGTCAGCAGGTGGAAACGGGCGTCTTTTTCCACAAAAAGCCGGCAGATCTCCCGGCTTTGATCGGTGCTGCCGTCATCCACCAGCAAAGCCTCAAACTCCGGACAGGTCTGCCGGGCGATGCTCTCCAGACAGCGCTCCAGATAGGGCGCTACATTATATACGGGAACGATGATGCTTACGCTGGGACGGGACATGCACGGTCCTCCTTACTCCTTATTTTTGCGCAAAAGGTCCGCAGCAGATTTGATCGTCTGCCGCGGACCTTCTTCTCTGCTCAGGCCCAGATCACATTCCCGGCCCGGCGGGGCTTGGCTGCCGGCACTTCTCCGGCGGCATAGCCCAGAATACAGTTGCCGATGCCCTCATAGTCGGCGCTCAGCCCCCACTGTTCCCGCAGCTTGGCCCCCTCGGGACCGTCCATGACCTCCCGGGCCCGGTGGATCCAGCAGGAATCCACCCCCAGGGCGTGGGCGGCGTTCATCAGGTTGCCCATGGCCAGCGCGCCGTCGTCCCGGTAAGTGGGCACCGTCCGGTCGGCCAGCACCACCACCACCGTGGACGCACCGTAAAAGGGATCGGAATCGGTTCCCATCACGGCGGCGTTGAGCCGGGAGAGGCGCTGCACCGTCTCCTTGTCCTGCACCACCACGAACACGCAGGGCTGACGTCCCATGCCGCTGGGCGCGTACCGTCCCGCCTCCACGATGGCTTCCACCGTCTCTTTGGGAACGGGCTGGCCGGTATAGGCCCGGACGCTCCGACGGGTCAACAGATTTTCATAGGCTTCCTTCATGGAATTTCCTCCTTTTGGCGGTTTTGATACCTCCAAGTATAGCACTGTATCACGGATTTTTGCAAGGGCGCTTACCGCTTGCGGGCGATCTCCCCCACCTTGGAACCCTTGTTCTTCCGGTTGTTCTCCGCCACGATGCCGTTGATCTGGCCCAGGGCGTGGACCACTTCCTCATGAAAGGCCCGGGCAGAGAGGCGCAGCGCGCCGTGGCCCAGGATGATGAGCTGCTCGGTGCCGTCCGATGTGGCCACCCGCACCCGGTTATTGCGGCTGAGCTCGTAGGTGGCCCGCTCGATGTAGGTGTCGGCGGTCTCGGCCTCCTTGGTGTACACCACATGGATATTGTGATATTTCACCACCTGCCCCGGATTGCCCGGCACTTTATAGGCGTCGAACACCAAAATCACCCGGCATTTCCGGAACCCCTGATAGTTGCTCATCAGATCCATGAGGAGCTGCCGGGCCGCGTCCAGATGCTCTCTGGCCACCGCGTGGAGCTCGTCCCAGGCGAAAATAATATTATACCCGTCCACCAGCAGATATTCCGGTCCCTGCTCCTGAATGGTCACGGTCTGTTTCTCCTCCGGCGCTTTGGGCGTTGGCTTGGGTGTGGGGCGGAAATCCCGCCGCTTCACCGGGCCGTAGGTCCGCTCGTAGATGGCCAGCAGTTCTTTATCCGCCTCCAGTCCGGCGGTGGGCGCGCGTCTCCGTTCCTGGATGGGACGGTCGGTTTTCTCTTCCGCTTCGTCGTCCAGACAGATGCCGCTGCCTACATGGGCATGGGCGGGCACCTGGTCCCACGGCACCACATAGCCCGCGCCATGGGCGCAGAACACCGAGTCCGGCGGATTTTCCACGTCCCGGCAGGGATCATAGCCAATTTCGGCCACGATGGTATCCTGATCCTGACAGGGTTCGTACCCCCGCAAGGTGCAGGTCAGCCGGCCCCGGCCCCGGGTATAGGAGGCCACCTCCCGGGCGTAGTCCCGCAGCCCCGCCACCGGGGCCCCGCCGGTGAGACGCACGTCCTCCCCCAGCGTCTCCGGCGGGTCGATCTCGCCCCCCATGCGCTGAAGATCGGTCATGGCGCGCCCCACCTGTCCGGCGGGTATTTCGAGCACGAAATCATACCACGGCTCCAGCAGAATGCTGCTGGCCGACATCAGGCCCTGCCGCACCGCCCGATAGGTGGCCTGCCGGAAGTCGCCGCCTTCCGTGTGCTTGAGGTGAGCACGGCCTGCCGTCAGGGTGATGCGCACGTCGGTGATGGGCGAACCGGTCAGCACCCCCAGATGGGCCTTTTCCTCCAGATGGGTGAGGATGAGCCGCTGCCAGTTGCGGTCCAGCACGTCCTCGCTGCACGACGTGGCGCATACCACGCCGCTCCCCCGCTCGCCGGGCTCCAACAGGAGGTGCACCTCGGCATAGTGGCGCAGCGGCTCATAGTGGCCCACGCCCTCCACCGGTCCGGTGATGGTCTCTTTATAAAGGATGCTGCCCGTGCCGAAGGTAACCGCCAGGTCGAACCGCTCCTGGATCACCGATTGCAGCACTTCCAGCTGCACCTCGCCCATGAGCTGCACATGGAGTTCCCGGAGCCGCTCGTTCCACACCAGATGGAGCTGGGGGTCTTCCTCTTCCAGCTCCCGGAGGCGGCGCAGCGCCGTATGGGGGTCGCAGCCCTCCGGCAGACACACCTGGTAGGTCAGCACCGGGGAGAGGACCGGCGGCTGGTCGTCCTCTTCTGCGCCCAGTCCCTGACCCGGCCTGGTGTGGCTCAGGCCGGTGACGGCGCACACCGTCCCCGCCGGCGCTTCCTCCACCGTGCGGAATTTTGGGCCCGAGTAGATGCGGATCTGGTCCACCTTCTCCCGCCAGCCCTCCTCTTCGGTGCCGCCGGTGAGGATGTCCTTCACCTTCAGCGTGCCGCCCGTCACCTTTAAGTAGGTCAGCCGTCCGCCCTGAGGGTCCCGGGCGATCTTGAACACCCGGGCGCCAAACGCCGCCGGTGCTTCCCGCTCCGGCAAATAGTCGGTCAGGCCGTCCAGCAGGGCGTCCACCCCATCCAGCCGGAGGGCAGCGCCGAAATAGCAGGGAAAGAGTTTCCGCTTCCCCACCAGCGCCGCAATGGTCCCCCGGTCCAGCGTGCCGGTCTCCAGATAGGTCTCCATGGCTTTCTCGTCGCAGAGGGAGATATTTTCCAAAATGGTATCGGCGTCCTGGTCCGGCGTGCAGTCCACGCACCCCTCGTCCAGCCGCTGGCGCAGCTGCTCCAGAATGGCCGCCCGGCCCGGGCCGGGCAGATCCATCTTGTTGACAAACAAAAAAACCGGTACGTTGTGCCGCCGCAATAGCCGCCACAGCGTCTCGGTATGGCCCTGGACGCCGTCGGTGCCGCTGATGACCAGCACCGCGCAGTCCAACACCCGCAGCGTCCGCTCGGTCTCGGCGGAAAAGTCCACGTGGCCCGGGGTATCCAGCAGGGTGAAGGTTACATTCCCCCGTTCAAATACCGCCTGCTTGGAAAAAATGGTGATGCCTCTGGCCCGCTCCAGGGAAAAGGTGTCCAGAAAGGCGTCCCCGTGGTCCACCCGCCACAGCTTCCGCAGACTGCCCGCGGCATAAAGCATTCCCTCCGAAAGGGTGGTCTTGCCCGCGTCCACATGGGCCAACAGACCCGCACAGATTCGTCTCATGGGCTTTTGCTCTTTCTGTTCACCCACAGCAAAAACCTCCTCTTGTGAAAACATACTGTTGTTTAGTATATCACAAGAGGAGGTTATCGTCGAGGCATCATTTTCTGTTATCTGGGTAATTTCGGAT
The DNA here is from genome assembly GCA_019114165.1 of Candidatus Flavonifractor merdipullorum. Taxonomy (GTDB): domain Bacteria; phylum Bacillota; class Clostridia; order Oscillospirales; family Oscillospiraceae; genus Pseudoflavonifractor_A; species Pseudoflavonifractor_A merdipullorum. The sequence continues at coordinate 6,513 of DXGA01000039.1, forward strand.
AGTTGAAATGTTTGCTATGTGCTTCTGGAG
>DXGA01000040.1 GCA_019114165.1 Candidatus Flavonifractor merdipullorum
GTGGTGGGGGAGGAAGAAGCGGGCTTTGCCGAACAGTGCGCCCAGGCGCTCTCCGCGCTGTGTGATAAGGACGGGCTGAAAGAGAGCGCCTCTTCGGTGTCCCCCCGGGAGTTTGTGACCCGGCCCAAGGAGGCCCCCGCCCAGTCTGCCCCACCGGCGGAGGAGCCTGAGGCCCAGGCCAAGGAGGAGACCAAAGAGGAGGCCAAGCCGGAGCCGACGCTGGAGGAGCTGATGGCCCAGCTGGACAGTCTGTGCGGCCTGGATCAGGTCAAGAAAGACGTGAAGAGTCTGGTGAACCTCATCAAGGTGCGCCGTCTGCGGGAAGAAAACGGTCTGCCCATCCCGCCCATGAGTCTCCATCTGGTGTTTCTGGGCAATCCGGGCACCGGCAAGACCACGGTGGCCCGTCTGCTGGCGGGGATCTACCACGCCATGGGGGTACTGCCCAAGGGACAGCTGGTGGAAGTGGACCGCTCCGGACTGGTGGCGGGCTTTGTGGGGCAGACCGCCCTCAAGACCGGCGAGGTCATCCAGAAAGCGCTGGGGGGCGTCCTCTTCATCGACGAGGCCTACGCCCTCACCAGCGGCGATAACGCCAACGATTTCGGCCGGGAAGCGGTGGAAGTGCTCCTCAAGGGCATGGAGGACCACCGGAAAGACCTGATCGTCATCGTGGCGGGCTACACCGGCCCCATGGAAAAGTTTCTCCACTCCAATCCCGGCCTGGAGAGCCGGTTCAACAAATATTTCTTCTTCGACGACTACGACGGGGCGGAACTGCTGGCCATTCTGCGCTCCATGTGCGAGAAGAACGGCTACACCCTCACGCCGGAGGCCGACGCCTGGGCGGCGGAGTACCTCAAGGAGCTCTATGCCCAGCGGGACGAGAATTTCGGAAACGCCCGGGATGTGCGCAACCTCTTCGAGCGGGCGGTGGCCCGTCAGGCCGACCGGGTGGCCATGCTGGAAGCCCCTACCCGGGAGGAGCTGATGGCCCTCACCGACGCCGATCTCCGTCAGGCTGAGGGACAAGCGGAAGAAGGTGCGTAAGCTCTGCGCCGCGGCCCTGCCCTTCTGCGGCGTGGTTTGGCTGGCGGTGACGGTTTTACCGTCCGGTTGGCTGATACCGTTGGGCATTGGCTGTCTGGCGCTGGCCCTGCTCTCCGGTTTTCTGCCGGAAAAATTGCGTCTGCCTCTCTTTTTGGCGGCGGTGGGACTGGCGGCAGGCTGTCTGTGGACATGGTGCTATCAGGGGCTGATCCTCACCCCGGCCCGGCTGCTGGACGGGACGGAGGGAAGCTACACCTTGCTGGTCACCGACTGGCCCAGAGACGGCAGCTATGGATACGCCATCCAGGTGGAGCTGGAAGCAGGGGGGCGCAAGCTGGGCGGCATCCTCTATGGGGAGGAAGAGAGCGCCGCGCTGCGGCCGGGCGATACGGTAACGGGTTCTTTTTCGCTGGAGCTGGCCGATGAGGCGGCCGGAAAAAAGAGCAACTATTCTTTTTCCCAGGGCCTGATGCTCAAGCTCAGTCCCAAGGGAGAGATGCGCATAGATGCGGCGGACAAAATCCCGCTGGCCCAATTGCCCCGCTGGTGGGCCAGGGATGTGGAAACTGCCATCCAGACACAGTTCCCCGCCGACCTCTCTCCCGTGCTGACCGCCCTCATCACCGGCAACCGGGAAAGACTGCCCGACAGCGTATACAGCGACTTTCAGCGGGCGGGCGTGGCCCATGTGCTGGTGGTGTCGGGACTCCACGTCTCCTTTCTGGCGGGGCTGCTCTCCGTCCTGCTGAGAAAACGGCGCTGGGCGGCGGTGGTGATCCTGCCGGTGCTGGCGGTATTTGCGGCGGTGGCCGGATGCACCCCGTCGGTGCTGCGGGCGGTCTTTGTGCAGGGTTTCGTCCTTCTGGCCCCCCTTTTGAACAGAGATGCCGACCGCCCCACCGCACTGGCCGCGGTGCTCGCCATTTTGCTGGCCTTGAATCCCTACGCCGTGGCTGACGTGGGCCTTCAGCTCTCCTTTGCGTCGGTGGCGGGTATCTATCTCTGCGCCGACCCGCTCACCAAACGCTGGACCGCCCGTCTGCCCCGCCGTCCTTCCGGTTGGAGAAAAATGGGGGCAAATCTGGTGCGGTTTGTGGCCGCTTCGGTGGCCACAACGTTGGGGGCGCTGCTCTTTACCACCCCGCTTACCGTTTATTATTTCGGGATGCTCTCTCTGGCCGGGCCGCTGACCAATCTGCTGATATTGTGGGCGGTATCCCTTCTCTTCCAGCTGTGCGTGGCGGCGCTGGCCGTCGGCGCGCTTATTCCGCCGCTGGGGAATGCCGTGGCTTACCTTGCCGCGTGGCTGGCCCGCTATGTGCTGGGAGTGACGGAGGGGATCAGCCGTTTCCCGTGGAGCGCGGTGGAGGTGACGGGATTCTATCTGCCTCTCTGGCTGGTGACGGTCTATCTGCTTCTTGCCCTGGCCCTTATTTGGAAGAAGGGGAGAAAAAACACCCGGCCTATTTTGCCGGTGTGCGCTTCCATCTGTACGCTTTGCGCGGCATTGGTGTGTACGGCGGCGGAGACTCGCCTGTCTGACGGTGTATTTGCGGTGCTGGATGTGGAGCAGGGGCAGAGCGTGGCCCTCTGCGCCGGACAGCGGACGGTGCTGGTGGACTGCGGCAGCAGCAGCGGCATTTCCGCCGGAGACGTGGCGGCCAACTACTTCCAGAGCGCCGGATATCAGCGGCTGGACGTACTCATTCTCACCCACTATCACGCCGACCACGCCAACGGTGCGGCCCGTCTCCTGGAGCGGATGGAGGTAAACACCCTGATCGCCCCCGACGTGGAACCGGAGAGCGCGCTGCGCCGTGAAATTCTGGCGCAGGCGGAGGAAGCAGGCTGTCAGGTGGTGCTGCTGGAGGAAAACGGAAGTTTGCAGCTGGACGAGCTGTCCCTTACCTGCTACGGTCCCCTGGGCGCGGGAGAGAGCAACGAGGAGGGGCTGTCCGTCCTGTGTACGCTGGGCAGCTTTCAGGGGCTTATTACCGGAGATATGGATGAAAACATCGAAAAGCGACTGGTGAAGTACGGAGATCTCCCACACCTCACCGTTTTGGTGGCGGGACATCACGGCTCCCGCACCTCCACCTCCCGGCTGCTGCTGGAGGAGACCGCGCCCCGCTGCGCCGTGATTTCGGTGGGACACAACAGCTACGGCCAGCCCGCCGACGAGGTGCTCACCCGTCTGACCGATGGGGGATGCACCGTCTACCGTACCGATCAGAACGGAACGGTGCGCTATTTTATTACCCCCTGAATCCAGGAAAGGAGCGATCCCATGCCACCCAAAAAGAAGCCGGACGACACCACATACCGGCAGCTGAAAAAGGATATTTCCGCCGGAACACTGGGCAATCTCTACATCTTCCACGGAGAGGAATCCTATCTGCGGGACTACTATCTGGGCGAGATGAAGAAGAAGCTGCTGCCGCCGGGAATGGAGGCCTTCAATCTGCACACCATGGCGGGAAAGGAGTTTGACCTGCGCAAGCTCCAGGAAATGGCCGACTGTCTGCCCATGATGAGTGAGCGGACCATGATCGTGGTCAATGACTACGACCTATATAAAGGAGACAAAGAGGGGATGGTCCGCTTTCTCTCTGATTTGCCTGATTATGTGTGTCTGGTCTTCGTATACGACCTCATCGAGTACAAGTCGGACGCCCGCACCAAGCTGGCGGCGGCCATCAAGGCAAAGGGACGGGTGGTGGCCTTCAACCGGCAGGGGCAGAACGACCTGGTGGACTGGATTTCACGGCGGTTCCGGGCGCTGGACCACGACATCGGTACCGAAGACGCCAAATACCTGATGTTCCTCTGCGGCGATCTGATGAACGGTCTGATCTCCGAAATCGGTAAGATCGGCGCTTACGCCAAGGGACACCGGGTCACCCGGGCGGACATCGACGCCGTGGCCACCCCACAGCTGGACGCGGTGGTCTTTCAGATGACCGACGCCATTGCGGCGGGCAACTTTGACCGGGCGGCGTCGGTGCTGGGCGACCTGCTCCATATGCAGGAACCGCCCATCAAACTGCTGGCCGTGCTGGGTAAGCAGATTCGGCAGCTCTATTCCGCCCGTCTGGCCATCGAGCACCGGAAAAACACCGCCTATCTCATGGAACTGTGGGGGATGCGCAACTCCTACCCGGCGGAAAAGCTGCTCTCGGCTGCCCGTCGTTTTTCGCTGAACTGGTGCCGCTGGGCGGTGATCCGGTGCGGACAGGTGGACCTGGCTATGAAATCCACCTCCGCCGACGGGGAAGAGCTGCTCACCGCACTGCTGCTGGAGCTGGCGGTCAAACAGTCGGCCTGAGGAGAGAAAGATGTATCAGATCAAGGAAGTCATCGTAGTGGAAGGCCGGTACGATAAAAATGCCCTGTCCCAGCTGGTGGACACGGTGATCCTGGAGACCAACGGCTTTGGTATTTTTAAAGATAAGGAAAAGGCGGCGCTCCTCCGCCGCTTGGCGGCCCAGCGGGGGATCATCGTCCTCACCGACTCGGACGGGGCGGGATTTGTGATCCGCAACCATCTGAAAGGCATCCTGCCGCCCCAGCAGGTGAAGCACGCCTATATTCCCGACATTGCCGGAAAGGAGCGGCGCAAGCGTCAGCCGGGCAAGGAGGGCAAGCTGGGGGTGGAGGGAATGCGCCCTGCGGTGCTGGAGGAGGCCCTGCGCCGTGCAGGAGCGACCTTTCTGGAGGAAGCATCCAGACCCTCTTCCCGAGGCGGCATCACCAAGGCGGATCTCTTTGCGCTGGGCCTGACCGGCCCTCCCGATTCCGCCGCCCGGCGGCAGCAGCTCCAGCAGAAGCTGGAGTTGCCCGCCCACCTCACACCCAATGGTCTGCTGGAGGTGCTCAACCTGCTGTATACCAGGGCAGAACTGGAAGAATTGGAAAGGAATTTAGGGGACGAAAAAAAGTGAGTCCGCAATGAAAAAAACACTTGACGAATGAAGCGTGCCATGGTATTCTATTAACAGAAACGATAATCATTACTGATTATCGTTTCCCGGAACAAGATCATTACCGATGTTTGGAACAAAATAAAAACCATTTCAGGAGGAACATTACTATGAAGAAGTTCGTTTGCACCGTCTGCGGTTATGTCTACGAAGGCCCTGAGGCTCCCGAAGTCTGCCCCATCTGCAAGGCCGGCAAGGATAAGTTCGTGGAGCAGGTCGGCGAGATGAAGCTGGCCGCCGAGCACGAGTACGGCATCTACGCCAAGACCGTGAAGAATAACCCCGACATCAGCGACGAGGACAAGAAGTACATCTTTGACCAGCTGATGGCCAACTTCAACGGCGAGTGCGCCGAGGTCGGCATGTACCTGTGCATGGCCCGCATCGCTCACCGCGAGGGTTATCCCGAGATCGGCCTGTACTGGGAGAAGGCTGCGC
>DXGA01000041.1 GCA_019114165.1 Candidatus Flavonifractor merdipullorum
AAATAGCGCCCACATTCAAATCCAGAAGCCCAATGAAGGCGTTGACGCAGATCAAAAGGGGGAAAAAGGACAAGATCAGAAAATAAGCCAGCTCCGCCGCCGCCCGGGAAACGTGCTTTTCAAAATACAAATCTACCATTTCCCGAATGAACCGGATGCCCGGCAGTTCCAGAAACGCGCGCACAGCCTCTACCTCCTTCTGACGCCATGGGTTGACTGGAGTATAACATATTTTTCCAATTCCTGCAAGGGCAACAAAAAACCGCCTGCTTGGCAGGCGGTTCTTTCGACCACATATGCAGATCAGGCCAGCTTGTTGAGCTTGATGGTCATGGCGCTCTTCTTGCGAGCAGCGTTGTTCCGATGCAGAAGACCATGGCCCACAGCCTTATCGACGGCCTTGACAGCCACCTTGTAAGCGCTATCGGCCTCGCTGCGGTTGCCTTCGGCCACCGCGGCCTCAAACTTCTTAATGTCGGTCTTGAGCGCGGATCTGGCGGCCTTGTTCTGCATGGCCTTGGTGGAGTTCACCAGGACACGCTTCTTGGCAGATTTAATATTCGGCAAACCAAACACCTCCTCCGATGACGATTTGGACAGTACGTCCATGCAGATTTATATTTTAACAGCGGAAGGGGAAAAATGCAACTGTTATTTTGAATTTTCTCAGATTTTTTTTCGAGTGGTTCCGTCAAAAGGAGCCGTTGGAAGGGGGAGGAAAGGGATCATGACATGGAGAAAACGGACCGATCTGGCGGTAGAAGCCCGGCAATTGTGGTGTGAACGGACCGGAAGGGCGGGGGCGCTGGCCGGCGTAAAGGAGCGGAAGGAGCAGCGGGAGGGCTATGAGGTGACCGAGGTGGAGGTCGTGGACCAGCGGGGGGCGCAGGCGCTGGGCAAGCCGGTGGGCCGGTATGTGACGGTGGAGCTGGGCGGTCTCCATCGCCGGGAAGGGGATGCCTTTGGACGGGGCGCGCGGGTGCTGGCGCAGATGCTCTCCGGCCTGCTGCCGCCGGGAAAGGGGACGGTACTGGTGGTGGGGTTGGGCAACCGGGCCATCACCCCAGACGTGATCGGTCCGGCGGCGGTGGAGTCGGTGCTGGTCACCCGCCATCTGGTGGAACAGGAGCCCCGCTATTTTGGCAGCTTCCGTCCCGTGGCGGCCCTGTCACCCGGCGTGCTGGGCACCACCGGCATGGAGAGCGGCGCACTGGTAAAGGCGGTGGCGGAAGATCTGAAGCCCCAGTGTATCGTGGCGGTGGATGCGCTGGCGGCGCGGAGCATTCACCGCTTATGTACCACCGTACAGCTCACCGATACCGGCATCGTCCCCGGCTCCGGCGTGGGCAACGCCCGGGCGGCGCTGGACGCGCAGACCTTAGGGGTGCCGGTGATCGCGGTGGGCGTGCCCACGGTGGTGGACGGCGCTACTTTGGCCGCCGATCTTCTGGAACAGGCCGGGCAGGAGACAGACCCACGGCTGCTGCGGCAGCTGGACGGCGGCGGTATGGTGGTCACCACCCGGGACATCGACCAGCAAGCCGCCGACCTGGCGAAAGTCATCGGTTATGGTATCACCCTGGCCTTGCAGCCCCAGTTGAGTATGGAAGACCTGCAAATGCTGCTCAATTAAGTAAACAGCCAGGAAAACAGCGGGGCGGCGGCCTTTGGACCCATGGCGCAGACGCCGCCCCACTGAGAGCAAAAATGACGGTTCGCCCTGTTCTGACAAATTTCTTTTGCACTTTCCGCAATGTTTTGTTCCCGAAATTTGGAAATGGGGGTTGACTTTTGGATAAAATCAGTGTAAGATAGCACTTGTAACCAATTTGTAATCTTTATTTACCGTTCTGTTATCATCCGGAACGGTCTTTTTTGGGAGGTCCTATTTTCCATGGACGAGATCTTACATCAGCCCCGGGCAGGCGCTGCCGGGGCGGAAGAGAAAGAAGGCGCTGCTTCCCCCTACCGCCAGCGGACCGCGCTGGAGCGGAAGGTGGAGGGATTGATGCAGCGCCACAGCGGTCTGGTCCGTCGTTGGGACCGTTTCACCGCCAAGCTGGAGCACTTCAATCCGATGGCGTTCCTGGCCGCCGCCACTGTGGTGGGCATTGCCGCCGTGGTGGGTACCGTTTACACCCCCTGCTATCAGGTGAGCGTGGACGGGGAGACCCTGGGCGTGGTGGCCACTCAGGAGGAGTTTGAAGGCGCCATCCAGCGGGTGGAGCAGCGCGCTTCCGACATTCTGGGCTATACCTACACCATGGACGGAGAAGTGACCTACGAACTGGCGCTGGCCAAGAAGCAAGCCGTTCCTTCCGCCGCCTCCTATGAGCCCTATCTGCTGGACCGCATCGGCGAGGTCATGAAGAGCTACGTCCTGTCGGTCAACGGCAAGGTCATCGGCGCGGCGGAGAATAAATCCACCCTGGACGCCATCCTGGAGGATGTGCAGAGCGCCTATGTGACGGAAAACACCGTTGAGACCGGCTTTGTGGATCAGGTCTCCATTTCCCGGGAATATATCGCCTCCACCGTGGAGCAGGACGCCGCCAATATTGAAGCCGCCCTCACCGCCAACACCAACGGCCAGACCACCTATACCGTGGTGTCGGGCGATACCTTCTCCGACATTGCCAACAACAACGGTATGACCATGGCGGAGCTGGAAGCCCTCAACCCCGGCGTGGACATCCAGATGCTGATGATCGGCCAGGAGCTCAACGTCAAGGAAGAGATCCCCACCCTGTCGGTGCGCACCGTGGACGCGGTGACCTATACCGAGGCCATCCCCTATGAGACCCAGCAGGTGGAGGACAGCTCCATGTATGAGGGCGAGAGCAAGGTCATCCAGGCCGGCGTCAACGGCAGCCAGCAGGTGAACGCCAACATTACATACATCAACGGCAAGGAATCCAGCCGGGATATTACCGGCACCACCACCCTCAGCGAGCCCACCGAGGCCATTGTGGCCGTGGGCACCAAGGAAAAGCCCACCTGGGTGGCCACCGGTTCCTTCCGCTGGCCCGTCTATGGCCGCATCACTTCCAGCTACGGCTACCGCTCCATTTTCGGCTCTTACAGCCTCCACCGCGGCATTGACATCGCCTGTTCTTACGGCACCGGCATCGTGGCGGCTGACGGCGGCACCGTCACCTTCTCCGGCTGGAACGGCACTTACGGCAAGCTGGTGGTCATCGACCACGGCAACGGCAAGGTGACGTATTACGCCCATAACTCCAGCCTGCTGGTTTCGGTGGGCGACAAGGTGGCAAAGGGTGAGACCATCGCCCTGGCCGGTTCCACCGGCCGTTCCACCGGCACCCACTGCCATTTCGAGGTCCATGTGAATGGCCAGCTGGTCAACCCCCTCAATTACCTCCCCTAATATAGATGATGATAGAAAGAGCGTCAGGCGTAAAAACCTGACGCTCTTTTTTGCGTTTTGGATATGCTGTGTTCCCCAGCGGGGACGGCCCTGCGCGGGCGGCGGGTTTGGCCTCCGCGGCCAGCGCCAGGCCCTTTTCCCGAAAAGGGCCTGGACCAAAAGGGGCAAAGGGGGGATACCCCCCTTTGCATTCCCCCAGGTGCCGCAGCGTTAAGAAAATGTGCCGGTGGCACATTTTTAGCGTAGGCCGCAGCGGCTATGCCGCGAGGAAGGAACCCTGTTTATCGTTCCCCTTACCCGCAAATATCTCCTTGCTTCGTAGGGGCGCACACTGTGCGCCCCGTCTCGGCATGGCCCTGCGTTTTCTGCTGTTGAAAGGACCGCCGAGGGCGGCGGTCCCCACAGTATTTCAAGTGCAGAGTACCGAAGTTTTTTTGTTTTATCCGCAGAAGGTGATGAAAAAAGGCCCCGGACGACAGTCCGGGGCCAAATGTAAGCGTTCTTTGCCGTCCAGGTCTGCACAACCTGCCGAACGAGCGTTTATGAAAGCTTTCTTTGCCTACTTTCTTTCTCGAAAGAAAGTAGGTTAGAAGGCGATGCGCTGGGCGATATAGGCTTCCACTTCGCTGATGGGGATGCGGACCTGCTCCATGGAGTCGCGCTCACGGATGGTGACGCAGTGGTCGGCCTCCTCGGTGTCGGAGCCAACGGTCTGGAAGTCCACGGTGATGCAGAAGGGGGTGCCGATCTCGTCCTGGCGGCGGTAACGCTTGCCGATGGAGCCGGCGTCGTCGTAGTCCACCATGAAGGACTTGGCCAGCTGATCCTGGAGCTCCTGAGCGGGGCCGGCCAGCTTCTTGGACAGGGGCAGCACGGCGCACTTGAAGGGAGCCAGCGCGGGATGGAGGCGGAGCACGGTGCGGATATCGTCCTTGCCGTTCTTGTCCTGACCCACCACTTCCTCGTCGTAGGCGTCCACCAGGAAGGCCAGGGTCACACGGTCGGCGCCCAGGGAGGGCTCGATGACATAGGGGATATAATGCTCGTTCTTCTCCTGGTCAAAGTAGGTCTGATCCTTGCCGGAGGTGGTCTGGTGGGCCTTCAGGTCAAAGTCGGTACGGGAAGCAACGCCCCACAGCTCGCCCCAGCCGAAGGGGAACAGGTACTCGAAGTCGGTGGTGGCCTTGGAGTAAAAGCACAGCTCCTCCTGCTCATGATCCCGCAGCCGCAGGTTCTCCTCGGTCATGTTCAGGTCCAGCAG
>DXGA01000042.1 GCA_019114165.1 Candidatus Flavonifractor merdipullorum
ACAGCATCGTGCAGAAGAAAGTCAGCGGCGTGGTGCGGGAGTACTATATCCTCAAGCTTCCGGTAGGGGGCATGATGGTCATGGTTCCCACCGAGCACTGCGAAGAGATCGGGGTCCGTCCCATCGTACCGGGAGAGGAAGCGGAGCGTATCATCGAGCAGCTCTCCAGCATTCAGGTGGAGATGACCTCCAACTGGAACCAGCGGTACCGGGAGAATATGATCCGGCTGAAAAGCGGCGACTTGCTGGAAGTGGCGCGGGTCATCAAGGGACTGGTACAGCGGGAAGAGGAACGGGGCCTGTCCACGGGTGAGCGGAAGATGCTCCACTCGGCCAAGCAGATCCTGATTTCAGAAGTGGTTCTGGCCCAGAACGCCAGATATGAAGACGTGGAAGCCCGCATCGACCAGGCGCTGGCCTGAGCAGGCGGCAGCCGTCAATCGGAACAGGGAGCCCCTCCGGGCTCCTTTTTCGTGTGGAGGGAAAGACATGGCAGGATTTTTGAAACGGCTGCTGGGCCGGGAAGCAGAAAAAACGCTCCGCTGCGGGGCGGTGGTGCCGGCGGCGGGCTCGTCCAGCCGGATGGGCGGACAGGACAAGATCCTGCTGCCCCTGGACGGGGTGCCGGTGCTCATCCGCACCCTGCGGGCGCTGGAGAGCAGCGCCCTCATTACGGAGATCATCGTGGTGACCCGGGAGGACCTGATCGTCCCCATCAGCCAGCTTTGCCGGGACGCGGCTTTGAGTAAGGTGAGCAAGGTGGTGATCGGGGGGAGCAGCCGGGCGGAGTCGGTGCTGCGGGGCATCCGCGCCCTGCCGGAGGAGACCGAGCTCATCGCCATCCATGACGGCGCCCGCCCGCTGGTGACCACGGAGGTCATCGACCAGGCCATTACCATGGCGGCCCAGCGGGGCGCTGCCGCGCCGGCCGTACCGGTGAAGGATACGGTCAAGAAGGCCCATGACGGTCTGGTGGAGGAGACCCCCGACCGCTCGTCCCTCTTTGCGGTGCAGACCCCTCAGGTGTTCGACGCCTCTCTCATCCGGGGCGCGCTGGGCAAGGCGGTGGAGGAGAACGCCCCCATCACCGACGACTGCTCGGCGGTGGAACGACTGGGGATGCAGGTGTTCCTCACCCAGGGAGACTATACCAATCTGAAAATCACCACGCCGGAGGATATGGCGGTGGCGGAAGGGCTGCTGGCTTGGCGTCAGAGCTGAAAGGGAGAGACATATGCGCATTGGACATGGTTACGACGTACATCGACTGACGGAAGGCCGGGCGTTGATCCTGGGGGGCGTGCAGATCCCCTATGAAAAGGGGCTGTTGGGCCACTCGGACGCCGACGTCCTCACCCATGCGGTGATGGATGCCCTGCTGGGCGCGGCTGGGCTGTGGGACATTGGCCACGCCTTTCCCGATACCGACCCGGCCTACGAAGGGGCGGACAGTCTGGTTTTGCTGGACCGGGTGATGGAGATGCTGACCGGGAAGGGTTACCGGGTGGGCAACGTGGACGCCACCATTCTGGCTCAGCGTCCCAAGCTGGCCCACTATATCCCGCAGATGCGGGCCAATCTGGCAGCCCGGATGGGCGTACCGGAGGACGCGGTAAACGTCAAAGCCACCACCGAGGAAGGCCTGGGCTTCACCGGCAGCGGGGAGGGCATGGCGGCCCACGCCGTAGCGCTGCTGGAGAGATAAGAGAGAAGAGATAAAAGATAAGAGATAGAGGACTGCGTCAGAGGGCGGAAGCCGTTCCGCCCCTGACGCGGCCCTTTTTGATTGTCTGTATTCAACAAAACATTGCTTTTGCTGAATATTAGCCCGTAGGGGGCGGACACTGGCCGCCCCGCTGAAAATGTTGTGTTACAGTACCCATAGGAATGAAACGAAACCGGAGGCCATGGAGACCACCGGTTCCGTTTTTTCATCGGCTGGAAGCGATGCGGGCCACGCAGCGCACCAATTGCGCCCCTTCGGCGGGGGTGTTGAAGGCAGAGAAGCTGGCCCGGACGGTGCCATCCTGAAGGGTACCGGCGGTCTCGTGGGCCAGGGGGGCGCAGTGAAGCCCGGCCCGGACGGCAATGCCCATTTTGCCCAGCCTGTCGGCTACGGTCTCGCAGTCCACGCCGTTTACCTGGAAGGAGAGCACCCCGGCCTGTGCCGGTCCGGCAAAGACGGTGACGCCGGGGATGCGGGAAAGTCCCATGGCCGCCTGACGGGTGAGCCGCTGTTCGTGGGCCAGGATGCGGGAGATACCGGTTTTCTGCACAAAGCGCAGCCCCGCCATGAGGCCCGCGATGCCGGGCATATTGTGGGTGCCTGCCTCCAGCCGGTCGGGCAGGAAGGGGGGCATATGGGGCAGGGAAGAGGCGCTGCCGGTACCGCCGCAGAGAATAGGCGTGGTTTCCACATCCTTGCCGCACAGCAAAAGTCCGGTGCCCTGGGGACCATATAAACCCTTGTGACCCGGCATAGCGATAAAGGAAGCGCCCAGACCGTCCAGATCCAGCGGCAGGCATCCGGCTGACTGGGAGGCGTCCACGATGAGGGGGACCCCTCTCCGGCGGCAGAGGGCGGCGATGCCCTCCAGAGGCAGGATGAAGCCGAAGACGTTGGAGACGTGGGTACAGATGACGGCGGAGATGCCCGGCTCAATGGACGCTTCAAAGGCAGCCAGGGCGGTTTCCGGCCGGAAAAGGGGGCCGGACGCCATACGCACCTTTACGTCCAGATCGGCCAGGGGCCGGGTGACGGCGTTGTGTTCCCAGCCGGACAGGAGGACCCGTCCGCCGGGCGGCACCAGAGACCGGATTGCGATGTTGAGGGCATGGGTGGCGTTGAAGGTAAAGATGACCCGCTCCGGATCAGCCACGCCGAACAGGCGGGCGGCCAGTTCCCGGCAGCGGAAGGAGAGCCCCGCGGCGTTGGCGGCGGGCGGATGCCCGCCCCGGCCGGGGGTGGCCAGATGCCCCACCGCCCAGGCGGCCGAACGGGCCACGGCAGGGGGCTTTTGGAGGGTGGTGGCGGCGCTGTCCAGATAGATCATAGATGGACCTCCCGATAGCTGCCGTCACCGGCGGTCAGAAAGACCTGTTTGGGAGATAATCCGGCCCGGCGCAGGGCCAGAAGGGCGGCGGCCAGGTTTCGTTCCGAGACCTTGACCGAATATCCGCAGCCTTCCCCCACCACGCGCTTCGGGGACCGGAGGAGATGGGCGGTGATACCCGCCCGCTCCAGGACGGCAGCCGTCCGCTGGGCATAGGTCAGGGAACGGCAGAGAATGAGATAATAAACCATGGCAGAACGCTCCTCTCGCAGCATCCTATGAGGGAGGGGCGGAAAGGGTGCCGGAGCGCCGGGAAGGGAGCATCGGGACCGGAAAAGGGGGAAGGAAGGGGAAAAAGTGACCGTTTTGCCGGGAAAAATCCCAGTCCATCCGGTGCAAAATGGCGGAATCACGAACGGAATTCATAGAAATTTAATGGATGCCGTATTGCCAAGGCGGGAGAAACAAAGTATAATATTCTCTGCTGAATAGACCGGCAGTTTCCGGAGGGAACGCCGGTCTGAGGTATGTGTGTACCGGAGAAACGGCAAAAGACCGGGATAGGAGCGATGCACATGGAGTCTCTCGTACAGTTTTTCCAGGACGTGATGTATGTCCTGCGTCTCATTCATATCACAGATATCATAGACATTGCCATCATTGCCTTCATCATCTACAAGGTGATGATCCTGGTGCGCCGCACCAGCACCGGACAGGTGGCCAAGGGCGTGGTGCTGGTACTGGTGGCGGCCTGGCTTTCCGAGTGGTTCGAACTCTATACCCTCAACTTCCTGCTCAATCAGGTGGTATCCTTCGGCGTGCTGGCCCTGGTGATTCTCTTCCAGCCGGAGATCCGCAAATTCCTGGAGCAGATGGGCAGCAGCCGTCTGGGCGACCTGATGAGCCATCCCAACGCCCCCGATGAGATCGAGCACGCCATCCAGCAGACGGTGGAGGCTTACGCCTCTCTCTCCAAGAGCAAGACCGGCGCATTGATGGTCTTTGAGCGGAAAAACCGCTTTGACGACTCCATCAAGACGGGCACCGCCCTGGAGTGTGAGGTCAACAGCGAGCTTTTGAAGAACATTTTCTGGAACAAAGCCCCCCTGCATGACGGCGCGGTCATCGTGCGCAACGGGCGCATTGTGGGCGCAGGCTGCGTGCTGCCCCTGTCGGGCAATGTACATCTGTCCCGCGACCTGGGTATGCGCCACCGGGCGGGCATCGGCGCCAGCGAGCACTCCGACGCGGTGGTGGCCATCGTCTCGGAGGAGACCGGCTCCATTTCGGTGGCGGTGGGCGGTATGCTCAAGCGCCATCTGGCCCCCGAGACCCTGGAGCGGCTGCTGCGCAACGAGCTGCTGCCCGAGCGGGAGGGCAACGAGAACGATAAATTCGGCTGGATTCTCAGCAAGTTCAAAGGCCTGAAGGGAGGAGAATCCCGTGAGGAAGATCAAGGAAAGTAAGTGGACCTATGTCATTCTCTCTGTCCTGGTGGCGGTGATCCTGTGGCTCTATGTGGGCGCCGATCTGGACGTGGAGACCACGGTGGAGCTGCACAACATCCCCGTTGTCTTTGAAGGGGAGGAAGATCTGGCCGACCGGGGCCTGATGATCACCGAAGGGGCTAACCAGACGGTGGATCTGAAGTTGCGGGTCAAGCGCAATACGGCCTTTTTCAAATTCAACAACGACACGGTGAGCGTGGTGGTGGACGTCTCCAAGATCGAGGAGCCCAGCGAGTATACCACGGCTTACCGGCTGGTGACCTCGGGGACGGTGTCCAGCAGCGGCATCACCGACTTGAGCGAGGAGCGGAACATCACCTTTACGGTCTCCCGGCGCACCGAGCGGAACGTGGAGGTCCAGGGCCGTCTGGCGCCTGGCGTGGAGGTGGCGGAAGGCTACCAGGTGGGCGAATTTTCCATCGTGCCGGGCACCATCACGGTGAGCGGCGAGGCGTCCACCGTGAATCAGGTGGATCACGCGCTGGTGACGGTGACCAGTGAGGAGCCGCTGTCGGAGAGCTATTCGGGCGACCTGCCCATTCAGCTGCTGGACGTGGACGGCAACGTGCTGGACATGGCGGCGCTGCATCTGGAGACCGACGTGGATACGGTGCAGGTGACCCTGCCGGTGGTGCAGACCAAGGAAGTCAAGCTGAAGGTGGATCTGAAGGCGGGCGGCGGCGCCACGGTGGACCACGCCCAGGTGGACATCGAGCCGGAGACCATCACCGTGGCGGGCAGCGCCGACGCGCTGAGCGGACTCAATGAGATCACCCTGCCCAAGGTCATCGACCTGAGCCAGATCTATACCCAGGAAGAATATACCATTCCCATCCAGCTGGACAGCGAGCTCACCAATGTGAGCGGGGTGACCCAGGCCACGGTGACCATCAAGATCAGCGGCCTCACCACCCGGACGCTGGAGGTGGAGACGGGAAGCATCGAGCAGATCAACGTCCCCGAGGGGTACACCGCCGACGTGGTGACCCAGACCTTCCAGGTGCAGATCCGGGGCGAGGACGCCGACGCGGTGGCGGCGGTGATCCCCTCCCAGCTGCGTGTGGTGGCCGACCTGAGCGGCGTCACCGCCACGGGCAGCCAGACGGTGCCCGCCCAGGTGTATCTGGACGGCAGCAGCGATATGGGCGTGGTCGGTTCCTACCGGGTGTCGGTGTCGGTCCGGCGGGGCTGAGAGAGCCCCTGTGAGTTTAGACGAGGTGTTGAGCAGAATATGATACAGACAGCGAGAGTCAAGCGGCTTTTGGACGACGGACGGGCGGAAGTAACGGTACCCCGCAAGTCGGCCTGCGGCCACGACTGTTCCAATTGCAGCGGCGGATGCAGCGAGATGCTGGTGCAGATGGAGGTGACCACGGTGGCGGCCAATCCCGTCCACGCCGAGCCGGGAGACACAGTACGGGTGGAGAGCGATTCGGGACACATCCTGAAGATCGCGGCGGTGGTCTATCTGGTGCCCTTCCTGCTCTTTTTCCTGTGCTATTTTGCCGGCGGTGCCCTCTTTGGCCGTGAGAGCGGCGCGGTGGCCCTGGCGCTGGCGGGGTTCGTGCTGGGGATGGGCGGCGCGGTATGGCTCAACGGCCGGGTGCGCCGCAGCCAGAAAGACGCCTTTTTCATCACCGAGATCCTGAGAGGCTGAGATGTTCGGCTATGTGCGCCCCCTGCGGGGGGAGCTGAAGGTGCGGGAGTGGGAACAGTATCAGGCGGTCTACTGCGGCTTATGCGCCGCCATGGGCCGCAGGTACGGTTTTGTCTCCCGGATGTTTCTCAGCTATGATTTTACCTTATTGGCCATGCTGCTCCTGCCGCCGGAAAACGGACCGGGTTGGAGCAAATGCCGCTGTCCGGCCAGGCTGTGGTGCGGCAAAAAGCCCTGTACGGCCTCCCATCCGGCGCTGGACCGGGCGGCGGGGGAGAGCGTGATCCTGGCCTGGTGGAAGTTGCAGGACGGCATTGCCGACGGCAAGTGGTGGGAAAAGCTGGGCTTTCGGCTACTGTCGCTGCTGTTGGGCCGGGCCTACCGCAAGGCCAAAAGAGACTGTTCCGCCTTTGACGCCACGGTCTCTCAGTGTCTGAGCGAGCTTCACGACCTGGAGGAAACCCGCACCCCGTCCATTGACCGTCCGGCGGATGCCTTTGCCCGGCTGCTGGCCGGCGCTGCGCCGGAGGGGAAGGACGAAGGAGAGAAGCGGGCCAGATATCAGCTTTTGTACCATCTGGGCCGGTGGATCTACCTGGTGGACGCCTGGGACGACCTGGAGGAGGACGGCAGGACGGGGAGCTATAATCCCATCGCGCTGCGTTTTTCCGGGGACGAGGCGGAGCGGCAGGACGCATTGGCGCTGACACTGCGGCACTCCCGCAATCTGGCCTGTTCGGCCAGCCAGCTTCTGGAGCTGGGGCAGTGGCGGGGGATCGTGGAGAATATCTTGTATTTGGGGCTTCCGGCGGCGGAGGGTCTGGTGCTGCGGGGCCAATGGAAGAAGCGCAAAACAAAGAAGGACCCCTTTCAGGCTGCAAACTGAATTTATAAAAGGACAGGAGACAGACAAATGACCGATCCCTACCGTATATTGGGGGTAGACCCCGGGGCCAGCGACGAGGAAGTCAAGCGGGCCTATCGCGAACTGGCCCGCAAGTATCACCCGGACAACTATCAGAACAATCCTCTTGCTGATCTGGCAGAGGAGAAGATGAAGGAGATCAACGAGGCCTACGACCAGATCACCAAGGAGCGGGCCAACGGCGGCGCGCGGCAGAGCTATCAGAGCGGCGGCAGCTACGGCGGCGGGTACAGCTCTGCCCAGAGCCAGAGCGGCTATACCGGGGCGAATGTGTATCAGCAGGTGCGGCAGGCCATCAATCTGGGGGATCTGAACCGCGCCGAGCAGCTTTTGCGCACCGCGCCGGCCCAGAACGGCGAGTGGCATTTCCTCATGGGCAGCATCGCCTACCGGAAGGGCTGGCTGGACGAGGCCATGCAGCACTTCCAGATGGCCTGCCGTCTGGAGCCCGGCAACGGGGAGTACCGCCAGGCGCTGGCCATGATGCAGCAGGGCGGACAGGCCTATCAGCCCTACGGCTACGGCGGCGGACTGGACGCCTGCGACTGCTGTACCAGCCTGATGTGTCTCAACTGCCTGTGCGGCGGGTGTAACTGAGGTGGGACGGCGCGGACAGACCGGCGCGGTGGCGGCAGGCGCGGTATTGACGGCCCTGTCGCTGGTGGTGCTGTGGTTTTCCTGCTATGTGCCCAGCGGACAGCTGGCGCTGGTGGCGGCGGCGGGACTGCTTCCGGCGGCGGCGGTGATCTCGGCAGGAGGCATCAAAGCCGGATTTCTCTCCTACGGCGCGTCGGGGCTGCTGGGGCTGCTCCTTCTCCCCGATAAGGGCAACGCCCTTTTGTATCTTGTTTTCTTTGGTCTTTACCCCATGATCAAATCCCTGGCCGAACGGCGTCCCGTCCGTTGGCAGCGGTGGGGGATCAAGCTGCTCTTTTTCTGGCTGGTGCTGAGCGTGCTGTGGTTTTTGCTGCGCAATGTGTTGATTCCCTTTCTGCCGCCGGTGCTGGACAGCACCCCCCTCATCTACGGGGTGGGAACGGTGGTTTTTGTGGTCTACGACTACGGCTTTACCAAGCTCATCGGATTTTATATGGCCCGGGTCCAGCGGAACCTGAAGTGGTAACGGACAATATCCGTCGACCCGTAGGGGCGCACATTGTGCGCCCGCATGGATGGGGAGAAGGTTGCGCTGCCCTCTTTTCAAGGGGCGTAATATCTGGTATAATCTAAAGATACCATCTCAGAAGGAAGAGGGGGAGGCCTGTGGTCAAAAGTATGACCGGCTATGGCCGCGGCGAAGAGGTCCGCGGCGGCCGCAACATTATGGTAGAGGTCCGGTCGGTGAATAACCGCTATCTGGACTGTAATATCAAACTGCCCCGGCTCTATGTCTTTGCCGAGGACGCCATCAAATCGCTGGTGCAGGGCACCATCAGCCGGGGCAAGGTGGACGTATTCGTCACCCTGGGTCCGTCGGAGGAGGGGGACGTAAAGGTATCCCTCAACCGTCCGGTGGCCGACGGCTACTATCAGGCCCTGTGCGATATGCGGGACGCCTACGGGCTGCGGGATGACATCTCGGTGTCTCTTCTCTCCCGGTTCCCCGACGTGTTTCTGGTGGAGAAGAACGAGGACGACGTGAAGGCGGTGGCGGAGGACATCTGCGCGGTGCTTTCTCAGGCGCTGGCCGACTTTGACGCCATGCGCACCCGGGAGGGCGAAAAACTGGAGCAGGACGTGGCCCAGCGGGCCGACACCATCGAGGCCCTCACCGGTCAGGTGGAGGAACGGAGCCCCGGCATCGTGGCCGATTACCGCGCCCGGCTCACCGCGCGCATCAATGAAGTGCTGCAAAACACCCAGATCGACGAGAGCCGCATCCTGACCGAGGCGGCCATCTTTGCCGACAAGGTGGCGGTGGACGAGGAGACCGTCCGCCTGCGCAGCCATCTCTCCCAGCTCCGCCAGATGCTCCGTTCGGAGGGTCCGGTGGGCCGCAAGCTGGATTTCCTCATTCAGGAATTCAACCGGGAGGCCAACACCATCGGCTCCAAGTGCAGCGACGTGGAGACGGCGTCCATCGTGGTCTCCATCAAGGGCGAGATCGAAAAGATCCGGGAACAGATCCAGAACATCGAGTAAGGGAAGTATACTCATGAAGCTGGTAAACATAGGATTTGGGAATCTGATCTCAGCGGAACGGGTGCTGGCGGTGGTGAGTCCCGAGTCGGCGCCCATCAAGCGCATGATTCAGGAGGCCCGGGAGCGGGGCAATCTGATCGACGCCAGTTTTGGCCGTCGGACCCGCTGCGTGCTGGTGCTGGACAGCGACCACGTGGTGCTGTCGGCGCTGGAGCCGGTGGAGATCGCCCAGCGTCTGGGGACGCCGGTGGAAGAGGAGGAATTGCGGCCATGATCGGCAAGAAGAAAAAGAAAAAAGGACAGCTCATCGTGCTTTCCGGCCCTTCCGGGGTGGGAAAGAGCACGGTGATCGCCGAGCTGATGGGGGAGCGCCGGGGAGACATCTATTTCTCCGTCTCCTTCACCACCCGTGCGCCCCGGGTAGGCGAGGCGGACGGCGTCAACTATAATTTCGTCACCCGGGAGGAGTTTGAAGAGATGATCGTCCGGGACGAACTGCTGGAGCACGCCGAGTATGTGGGCAACTACTACGGCACCTCTCTGAAGGTGATCCAGGACAAGCTGAACGCGGGCATTGACGTGCTGCTGGATATCGAGGTCCAGGGCGCGGCCAAGGTGCGGGCCAAGTGCCCGGAGGCGGTGCTCATCTTCATCATCCCGCCCTCTTTTGAGGAGCTGTCCCGCCGGCTCCACGGCCGGGCCACCGACCAGGAGGACGTGATCGCCGGGCGGCTGGAGAAGGCCCGGGAGGAGTACCAGCACATTCCTTCTTATGACTATCTGGTGGTCAATGACAAGGTGAGCGAGGCGGCGGCGGAGATCCTGTCCATATTGAAGGCGGAGGACTGCCGCACCCGTAACCGTCTGCATCTGATAGACGATATTTAAGTAAGTTAAGATCCAAAGGAGACTGATGAATCATGATGCTTTATCCCGCAATGAGAGATCTGCTCAAGCAGGTGCCCAGCCGTTATATGCTGGTGAATGTGGTGGCCCAGCGCGCCCGCCAGATTTCCAGTGAGGCCGAGCAGACCGGCACCCCGCTGGACGACAAGGCGGTATCCATCGCCATCCGCGAGGTGGCGGAGGGCAAGGTGACCCCCCAGGCGGAAGAGGAATAAGGCAAGGAAAGGCAAGCGCCGGGGCCGGTGGCCGCTGACGCTTGCCTTTTTGGCACAATGAGAGAGGAGGGACCGGAGATGGAGGGGAGAATGGCGGCCCGGGTGGCGCTGTCGGCGGCCACCTATGCCATTGATAAACCCTATACCTATCTGGTCCCGGAGGAACTCATTCCCCGTCTGCGGGAGGGGATGCGGGTGATGATCCCCTTTGGGGCGGGCAACCGCCGGGCGGAGGGGATGGTGCTGTCGGTGGGAGAATTGGAGGACGACCCCTCCAAATATAAACCCATCCTCACCCTGCTGGACGAGGAGCCGGTGCTGGACCGGGAGGGGTTGCAGCTGGCCATGTGGATGCGGGAGCGGTATTTCTGTACGGTGTACGAAGCCGCCCGGGCCATGCTGCCGGCGGGACTGTATTTTTCCCTCCAGGACCGGTATGTGATCGTCCCCGGCATCACCGAGGAGGAGGCCTACGAAGGGGCGGGGCGGTCGGAGCTGGCCCATTCGGTGCTGGATCTCCTCTACGCCGGCGGCGGACGGGGGGAATTGGGGCATATCCGCACGGCCTTTGGGTCGAGAGACCCGGGCCCGGCGCTGCGCCGTCTCAGCGAGCGGGGGATCATCCGGCTGGAGACCAGCGCCTCCCGCGCCGTCAGCGACAAGCAGGAGCGGGTGGCGGTGCTGGCCGTTCCGCCGGAGGAGGCCATGGCCCAGGTGACCCCCCGCCGCCGTTCGGCCCCCATGCGCTATGCGGTGATGGAGTTGCTCAGCGCCCTGGGCGAGGCGGCGGCCAAAGACATCTGCTACTTTACCGGCGCCACCATGGCCACCCTCCGCTCGCTGGTGAAAAGCGGGCTCATCACGCTGGAGGAGCGGGAACAGCTCCGCCGGGTGGACCCGGGGCCGGTGGAGCCCGCCGGTCCGGTGGTGCTCAACGAGGAACAGCAAAAAGCCTTTGACGGGCTGAACGCCCTAGCCGGTTCAGGCAAGGCGGCGGCGTCTCTTTTGTGGGGGGTCACCGGCAGCGGCAAGACCCAGGTCTATCTGAAACTCATCCAGGCCACACTGGACCGGGGGAAGAGCGCCCTGGCGCTGGTGCCCGAGATCGCCCTCACCCCTCAGCTTCTGCGCCTGTTCGCCTCCCATTTCGGCGACCGGGTGGCGGTGCTCCACAGCTCCCTCCGGGCGGGAGAGCGGTACGACGAGTGGAAACGCATCCGCTCCGGGGCGGCAAGGGTGGTGGTGGGCACCCGTTCGGCGGTGTTCGCCCCGCTGGCCGACCTGGGTCTGGTCATTCTGGACGAGGAGCAGGAGGGGAGCTACAAATCCGAGCAGGTCCCCAAATACCACGCCCGGGAGGTGGCCAAGTACCGCTGCGCCCACCATAACGCCTTGCTGGTGCTGGGCTCGGCCACCCCGTCGGTGGAGAGTATGTATCAGGCCCAAAAGGGCGTGTACCATCTCTTTACCCTCACCCAGCGGTATAACCGCAAAAATCTGCCCCGGGTGGAGATCGTGGACCTGAAAGAGGAACTGAAACAGGGCAACGGCGGTTCCATCAGCACCCCGCTCCGGCAGGCGCTGGAGGAGAACCTGTCCCGGGGGGAACAGAGCATTTTGTTCCTCAACCGCCGGGGGGCCAGCCGGATGGTAAGCTGCGGCGAGTGCGGGGCGGTGCCCACCTGTCCCCGGTGCTCGGTGTACCTCACCTACCACTCGGCCAACGGACGGCTGATGTGCCATTACTGCGGGCACTCGGAGCCCATGTTCCGGGAATGCCCCCACTGCGGGGGCCTGCTGAACTTTCAGGGCGCGGGCACCCAGCGGCTCCAGACCGAGCTGGAGCGGCTTTTTCCGGGCACGGAGATTTTGCGGCTGGATGCCGACGCGGTGTCGGCCACCCACTCCCACGAGGCTCTGCTGGACCGGTTCCGGCAGGAGAAAATCCCCATTCTGGTGGGCACCCAGATGGTGGCCAAGGGGTTGGATTTTGAAAACGTAACTCTGGTGGGAGTGATCTCCGCCGACCAGTCCCTCTATGTGGACGACTACCGGGCCTCGGAGCGGACCTTTTCCCTGCTGACCCAGGTGGTGGGGCGAGCGGGCCGGGGCAGCAAGACCGGCCGGGCCATCATTCAGACCTTTACGCCGGAAAACGACGTGATCACCCTGGCGGCCAGGCAGGATTACGGCGGCTTTTACGCCCAGGAAATCGGGATGCGCCAATTGCGGGGCTGTCCGCCCTTCCGGGATCTGTTCGTCCTGACTGCCTCCGGACCGGAGGAGAGCGGGGTGATCCGCACCGCCCTGCGGCTCCGGCGGGCACTGGAGAGCTGGCTGCAGCACCCACAGTGTCAGATCGGCCCGGTGCAGCTGTTGGGCCCGGCTCCGGCGGCGGTGACCAAGGTGAATAACCGCTACCGCTACCGCCTGACCCTCAGCGCCAAAAATGACCGCACCACCCGGCAGCTCATCGCCCATCTGCTGCGGTGCGCCCAACAGGATAAAGAAAATCGCGGCGTCTCTGTATACGCCGATACCGACCCCATGGAATAGGGGAGAACGATACAAATTCAGGAGGAATTTACCATGGCTTTGAGAACCATTCTGACCGATGAAGATCCCGCCCTGCACAAGCAGTGCCGTCCTGTGACCAGCTTTGACGACCGTCTGGGCGATCTGCTGGACGACATGAAGGAGACCCTGGCCCATGCCAACGGCGCGGGACTGGCCGCCCCTCAGATCGGCATTCTGCGCCGCGCGGTGATCGTGGTGGACGGCAACGATGAGATGCTGGAGCTGGTGAACCCGGAGCTCATCTGGACCGACGGGGAGCAGGAGGGCCTGGAGGGCTGTCTGAGCCTGCCCGGCCGCTGGGGCGTGGTGAAGCGTCCCATGAAGGCCAAGGTCCGTGCCCAGGACCGCCACGGCAACTTCTTCGAGGCCGAAGGGGAGGCCATCGTGGCCCGCTGCTTCTGCCATGAGCTGGAGCATCTGGACGGTCACCTCTTTTCCGAGCATGTGGACCGGCTCTACACCACTGAGGAACTGGACGAGATGATGGAGGAGGACTAAATGCGGATTCTCTTTATGGGCACCCCTGCATTTGCGGTGCCTTCTCTGGAAAGACTGATAGCGGACGGACACGAGGTGTGCGGCGTGTTCACCCAGCCGGATAAGCCCAAGAACCGGGGCATGAAGCTGCTGCCCCCGCCGGTGAAGGAGTGCGCTCTGGCCCATGACATCCCGGTGTATCAGCCCACCAAGCTGCGGGACGGCACGGCGCTGGAGACCATCCAGTCTCTGGCCCCGGAGCTGATCGTGGTGGCGGCCTACGGCCGGATTCTGCCCGACGACATTCTGGCCGCCCCCCCCAAGGGATGCATCAACGTCCATTCCTCTCTGCTGCCCAGGTACCGGGGTTCCGCCCCCATCAACTGGGCCATTCTCAACGGGGACAGCGAAAGCGGCGTGACCATCATGCATATGGCCCACGATCTGGATGCCGGCGACATCATCGCCCAGGCGGCCACCGCCATCGGCCCCGACGAGGACGCGGAATCCCTCTATGACCGTCTGGCCAAGCTGGGCGCGGGGCTGTTGGGCCGGGTGCTGCCCGCCATCGAGAACGGTACCGCCCCCCGGACGCCCCAGGACGAAAATCTGGTCACGTTTGCCCCCATGCTGGACCGGTCCCTTTCGCCGGTGGACTGGAGCCGCAGCGCTCAGGAGATCCACAATCAGGTGCGGGGCCTGCGTCCCTGGCCGGCGGCGGTGACCGACGTGCTGGGTAAGACCACCAAGCTCTTTGCCACCCGGGTGAGCGGCGTGCCCACCGCCAAAGCGCCGGGCGCCGTGGTGGAAGCGGGGAAAACCGGCATCGGCATCGCCTGCGGCGACGGCACCATCCTCTATATCACCGAGCTCCAGGCGGAGGGCAAGAAGCGCATGGCCGCCGCCGACTATCTCCGGGGCAATCCGGTGACGGTGGACTGAGTGGATGGGGTCCCTGCTGTGGAACGCACTCCTTTCGGCGCTGGTGGTGGTGCTGGGTGCAAGTCTGGTCCTCCGCTGGTGCGGAAACTGCGGCCTTACCCCATTGCGCAGCTGGCAGATATGCCCCCAGCCGGCGGAAGGGGAGAGATATCCCGACGGGAAGCGGCTCGTGCAGGTTTTCGGGCTGGCCCTTTTGTTCCGGCTGTTGATATTTCTGGCGGGCAGTCTTGCCTACTGCGCCGCCACGGGGCAGCTGAGTTTTGACGGGATGCTGTCCTGCTGGCTCCGGTGGGACGCCCGGCACTATGTAAACCTGGTGGAGCTGGGCTACGGGGGGTATACGGAGAACGGCCAACACCTTTTCCTGGTGTTTTTCCCCCTGTATGTGTGGCTCACCCGGCTGGTGAACCTGCTGGTGGGCAATACGATCCTGTCCGGCTTGCTGGTGTCGTGGCTGTGCTTTGGGGGCGGGTGTGTGTACACCTACCGCCTGGTGTCGCTGGACTACGGCGAGACCACCGCCAGGCGTACCCTGCTGTTCCTGTCCGTCTTTCCCTACGCCTTCTTTTTCGGCGGGGTGATGACCGAGAGTCTCTTTTTTCTCACCACCGCCGCCGGATTGTGGCACATCCGCCGCC
>DXGA01000043.1 GCA_019114165.1 Candidatus Flavonifractor merdipullorum
AGAAGATCCCTCCGTCTCAATAAAAAATGGGTCCGTTGCAAAATAGGCCATAAAAATGAGCGAGGTTTGGAGCCCGAAAGGGTTTCCAAACCTCGCTCGTTGCTTTATTCTTAGTTTGTGAAGCCAAAGAAAAAGCAAGACCAGTATACGGTATATGAGCGCCACGGTCAACTGGTACTTGCTATAAATTCAGAAATGATGATACCGGAGAACGCACCTGTCCGTCTGCTAAGCGCCCAGCTTGAGGAACTGGAGTACGGGAAACTGTACGAAGCGTATTCTTCCAAAGGGAGAAAATCGGCGGCGGAGCCACGGGTGTTGTTCAAGGTATTGGTACACGGCTATCTGTGCGGGATCTACTCCAGCCGGAAACTGGAGGAGGCCTGTCAGTACCGGATCGACTTCAGATGGCTGTTGGAGGACCGAAAAGCTCCGGATCACAGCACGCTGGCGCGGTTTCGCACAGGACGGTGCAAGGAAGCGGTGGAGGACCTGTTCTACCAGTTTGTCCGGAAGCTGGAGGAAATGGGGGAAACAGACCACAAAGCGGTATTCCTGGACGGGACAAAGCTGGAAAGCCGTGCAGGACGGTATACGTTTGTCTGGCGGAAGAGCGTGGAAAAGCAGCTTGTCCGGGTGAAGGAGAAGCTAAAAGCCCTGACAGGATTGACCACATCCGCCGCGGTACGCTCGCTGCTGGAAGAAGAAGCCGGGGAGATGGTATTTGTCAGCGGCAAGGGGAAGCGCAAAAGCCAGGCACAGCGGGAGTATGAGGAGAAGCAGGCCCTTCTGGAGCGGTGGGAGCGGTATGAGGCAATGCTGTCCACCATGGGAGAAGGGCGTAACAGCTACTCCAAAACCGACCCGGACGCCACGTTCATGCGCATGAAAGAGGACCACATGAGAAACGGCCAGCTCAAGCCTGGGTACAATGTCCAGATCGCGGTGAACAGCGAATATATCACCGGGTTGGAGGCGTTCTCGGACCGCACGGATGTGAGGACGCTGCGTCCCATGCTGGAGAAGCTGTCTCAATGGCACCAGGCCCGCTATGAGGAAGTGGTGGCAGATGCGGGCTATGAAAGCCTGGAGAACTATCTGTATTTGGAACAGAACGGCCAGATGTGCTTCATCAAGCCCACCAACTACGACCAGAAGAGGACCAAAAAATTTCGCAGGCAGGTTGGACGCATTGAGAATATGGTATATGACCCCGAAGAGGACAGCTTCACCTGCGCCCAGGGCAGGAAGCTGCATCTGCGGCGGGAGACCACAGAAGTACAGGACGGACAGCTGGTATCCACCGCCTGGTACCGGTGCGAGGATTGCTGCGGCTGCCCCCAGCGAGTCCAATGCTGCCGGGCCAAGAACCCGGACAAGCCCAAGGAACTTGTGCTCCGGAAAACCTTCTGGGAGAAGCGGGAGCAGGCAGAGAACAATATCAGGACGGCGCGTGGAATTCATCTGCGTCTTTGCCGCTCCATCCAGGTGGAGGGCGCCTTTGCCCTGCTCAAAAATGACTTTGGATTCCGCCGCCTTCTGACCTGGGGCAAGGCCAACATCCGCACCGAGCTGTTCCTGCTGGCCCTGGCCTTTGATCTGAAAAAGCTATGGATGAAACGGGAACAGGGCAGGCTCCAGACCCGTGTGTCCATGAAAATGACCTCGTAGCTGCGCAAAAACAGAAAAGTGTTCCACATAGACGCAGGCAACCTGTCTGGGTCTGGTTTACTGTGCACATTTTGCCTGAATAACGCTATATTTTATAAATATTTAGACCTGTTTCCGCTTTTCTGGGTAAAGAAAACCTGCCGCAGAATTTTTCCATTCTGCGACAGGTTCTTCACATTTAATATACGTTCAGCCCTGCTTCTTGGGCTCCTTGGCAAAGACCACACCGGCTACGTTCACATTCACGCACTCCACGTGCAGACCGCTGGTGTTGTCCACGGCATCAAAGACCGCTTCCTGTACCGCGCCCGCCACCTCGGGGATCACACTGCCGTATTCCACCAGAATGGACAGCTCCACCTTAACCGCGTCTTCGTTTACCGCGATGTGGACTCCCTTGGACAGGTTGCTCTTCTTGCCCAGCAGCTCGGCCAGATCATTCCCCAGATTGGGCGCCAGACTGGCCACTCCTTCCACTTCCAGCGCGGCTGCCGCCGCGATGACCGCCAGGACCTCCTCCGATATATGGATCGTCCCCAGCTCGTCGGGACGGGAAACGTACTCTCTTGCATCAGCCATTCCAGGTCACGCTCCTTTTTCTTCTTTCAACAAGAATGGGAATAACTATATGCTATTGTACCACACAACGCCGGAAATACCAATAGGCTTTTTGTATTTTCCTTACGGTTTGCAATTCCCGCAGGGCGCATACCCTTCTTCCATCAGCGCCGCCCGCGTGCCGGTATAGTCCTCCCGGTTTCCGGCGCTGATGCTGCTCACGCTGGAACAGTCCGGTTTATGGAACTTCTTCGAGCTGGTGTTGAGCACATAGCGCACTTCCTCGTTCCCGCTGGTGGTGCCGCTCTCTTCGCCGCTCAGGGCGCTCTCTCCCGTGGCGTAGTCGATGGTGATGCCCGGCTGCACATTGTACACAAAGACGTTGAAGCTGACGCCCTCGCCCTCGTCTTCCACGCTCAGGCCCTCCATCTGCACGCCCCGGGCCACCAGATCATCGCCCTCATAGACCGGCGTCACCCGGTAGAGCACATGATTCTCCGTCTCCTTCACATAGTCCGCCACCAGGTTCTCAAAGGGCAGCATCCCATCCACGTTCATATACCGGGTGCCGGTGATGAGATTCTTTTCGTTGGCGTTCTCGCCGGTCAGCTGGAAGCCGATGAGATGGCACCGGTTATAGAGATACTTTCCGTCCACGATGTCATATTTCACCGTCTGCCAGCCGCTGGGTTTCACCTGGCTGATATTCCCCCGGTCCTCGGTGGGCATCAGGTCCACGCCGATATTGGCCCACGCCGTACCGCATCGACCCAGCTCGTCCAGCTCGCTGTATGTCTCATAGGAATCGGTGGTCATATCTTCTTCGGTAAAGCCGGGCTCGTTGCCGTTCACCACAACGTAGGGACTGCTCCCGTCATACGCCGGCAGGTCGGAAATGTCAAATACCGTGGTCGTACCGCTGACCTGAGTCAAATCGGCCGGAAGCTCACAGCCCGTCAGAAAAAGCTGACAGCTCATCAGCAGCGCTGCCAGAAGCGCCAGTTTGCGTTTCATTTTACATACACCTCTTTTGTGATCTTTTCGTGGGAATAGCCCGGAAATTCTTCTGTCTTCTCCATGCGGAACCCGTGCTCCAGGGGCGGAACATCCAGATAGCGGTCCGCCGGATAGGTCCGGTTCCAGTGGTAGAGCACCACGCCCTCCACCTTGTCCAGCCACGGCAGCGCCGGGCGGTCCTCCACAAAGCAGAACTCCCCTGCCCCCGCACGGGACAGGAAATCCTCGTCCACCTGGATCCTTTCCCCCTCCGGTTCGGTGAACTGCCGGCGGGACGTTTCATCCATCCACAGCGTCTTTCCCGCTGTCATCTCTAACATATCTCCGCGGACCGTCCGGTCCCGGCTCTGCCGCCGTCCGCCAAAGCTAAGCCCGCCTTTTTCGTCCACACAGTAAATGAGATACATACGCCCTCCTTTCTATCGTCCATATGTTCCAGTCCTTCCGATGGCATTATACCATCTCCCCGCCCAAAAAACAAGCAGGACAGCGCGAAGATCCCCCTCCGCGCTGTCCGCTTTATGTCCCTATTCCGCTTCGATGACCTTGATGCTGCTGGTGGGCAGTCCCGTCTCGTCGGTGACGATCTCCGCGATACGGGCTACGTCCGCCTCGGTGAGTCCCCCTTCCACCGCCGACACCACCACGCTGGCGCTGTCCTCACTGAGGAAGGCCACACAGTCGGTATATCCCTTGGCGGTGACCAGATTCTCGATCTGCGCTTCCGACACCGTGCTGTTGGCCATGGTCTCAATGGCCTCGGCCAGCTGGGTGCGCACCGTTTCGTCGGCGTCCTCATTGGCCGCCGCGTCCTGGAGCAGCGTCAGGGCGCTGTCCCGGGCCTCCTGACGGTTGAGCCGGGCGGAGGAAAAATAATCCGTGGTGGGCTGGGCCGTGGGAGAAGGCGCCGGGCTGCCGGTGGGCGCGGCCGACGGCGCGGCGCTGGGGCTGGTGGTCACTGCCGCGCCGGTGAGCAGCGGGTCGGTGCTCTCACTTCCCACCAGCGTGGCCTGCCCCAATACCTTGCCCGCTTCCTTCTGCTCATAGCTCCAGTTGAGATACACCGCCGCGCACACAAAGAGCACGATGGCCGCCACCACCGCGTTGCGTTTCCAAAGTTTCATCCTTTCATTCCTCACTTTCCTTCACAGATGGATATTTTATCGGCGCCCAGGCCGGTCAGCGCGGAGACCGCTTCGGTCAGCGCCAGACGGACCGAAGGGTCGCCCCCGCCTGAGCATACCACCAGCGCGCCGCGAAATTGCGGGGAAAGCTGCTGCACGGTCACCGTGTCTTCCACCCCGGAGCCACGGGAGAGGATCACCGTTGTCTCCTGGCTGTGGCTCTCTCCCTCCCCGGTCTCCCGGTCGCTGTCCCGGGCTAAGATCTGACGGGGACCGGACTTCACCGACAGCACCACCTCCACCGTCCCCGCGCCCTCCACCTTGGACAGCGTGCGGGACAGCTTTTCCTCCAGTGCCTCCACGTTGTAATCCACTTCCTTGGTCTGGGTCGTTCCCGTTCCGCTCTGGTCCGACGGCTCCCCCGTGGGCCACAGCAGCAGCACCACCCCCGCCAGCAGCACCAACAACACAAATTTGTAGCGCTCCGCCACGGTTTTTACCTTCCCGCCCCATTCTTTCCACGTCCCGGCGTTCATGATTCTCCCTCCTCTCCCGTCCGGTAGGTCTGCCGCTCCGCCGGGATGGCAAAGTCGGCTTCGATCTGCCACGCCAGATCCTCCCGCTGACCGTCGGTCAGCGCCCCTGTCACCGTCACCGACCAGGGGACCGGATAGTCCCCCTGTTCCCGGCTCACTTCCACCTCCACCCGACACTCCGCCCCCAGCTCCGCCGCCTTGCCGGCAATATATGCGCTTGCCTCCTGGGCTATGAGTCCCTCCAGCGCCGCGCCGTTTACCGTGCCCGACGCCGGAAGGGAGACCGTGTCAGACGTCCGCCACTGGGCCAGCGCCTGGGACAGGGTGGACGCGTCCAACGTAAACACCGGACCCACCACCGCCAGCAGCAGCACCAATCCCGCCGTAAACTGTCCAATCTGCTTCACCGGGCCCTTGGGCATCAGGGTCTGGGCGATGGCCGCCACCAGGGCCGCACAGGTCACACCCATCACCCAACTGCGTATCCAGTCCATTTTCTCACCCCACCGTCACCGATACTGCCGAAACCAGACTCACCAGCAGCAAAAACGCCCCCGCTCCCGTCATGCCCAGCACCAGACCAAAGGCCCCGCCGATGCAGTCGATGAGCCCCGCTGTCCGGCTGGAAGAGACGGTGGCCGTCAATGCCGCCGTCAGCTTATAGAGCAGATAGTGGACCCCCAGCTGCAAAAACGGGATGATGCACATGGACAAAATCACCACCATGCCAAAGACACCCACCGCGTTTTTCAAAATACCCGCGCCGGCCAGCACGGTTCCCGCCGCGTCGGACAAAATGCCCCCCACCACCGGCACCATGCCGGAAATGGTCAGCTTTGCCGCCTTCAGCGCCAGCGCGTCGGCGTTGCCCGCGATCACCCCGCTCACTGTGAGATAGGTCACAAAGGCCATCAAAAGCCCGCTCAGAATCCAGGCGGAGAGCCGTTTTAAGAGGTCCGCCATCCGCTTCAGCCCCTCGTTGCCCACCGCCGCCCACGCCGTGGCCGCCGCCGTATAGGCGTAGATCAGCGGCACCAGCAGCCGGTCCATCATGGTGAGCAGCACGTCGGAAAAGAGCATGGTGGCCGCCTGCCGGGCCGCTGCCTGGGTGGGCGCGCCACTGGCCGCCACCGCTGCCGCCGTGGTGGGGAGCAGTACCTTGGAAAAACCGTCCATCTCCTCCATTGCCCCTTTCCCAAGCCCCACCAGGGTGTTCACGTCCCCCACCGCAATGGCCGCCACCGCCAGCGCCCCCACCACTGCCGCCGGGTCGATGCCGCTCTTTCCGCCCAATCCCTCCTCCATGTGCTCTGTGAGGCCGCACAGCAGCACCACCGCCAGCAGCAAAACCGCGCTCCGGATGCCCTTTTTCACCACGCCGCGCAGGGCCGACGTACCGGTGTCCAGAACGGAACGCAGTCCCTCTTCCAAACTGCCCTCCTCCATCCAGGCGATCTCGCCGCCGTACTCCCCCGCCGCTCGCTCCAGCCCCTCCAGATCCAGCGCCTCCGACTGGCGTTCCAGCACCCCTTCCATGGGATCTGTTTCTTCCGCAGCTCTGGCCGGTACCATCAGTACCGCCAGCAAAAGCACCATCAAAAGCAATCCCTTTATACCAGCAGCTCGGTGAGGGCGTCCAGCACCGCCTGAAGGAGAGGTAAGGAGACGTAAAGCGCCAGAATGGCCCCGGCAATCTCCACAAAGGCGGCGATCCCTCCCTCGCCCGCGTCCCGGCACAGGGCCGCCGACACACGGGTCACCACCGAAATGCCCACTGTTTTCAGCACCGGCGCCAAAATGGCCGGCGCTAACCCCGCCGTGTTGGCCAGGTCCTCCAGAAAGGTGCGCACTGCGCCTGCCGTCTGAAAGGCGCTCCCCAAAATCAGCAGCCCCGCCGCCAGCGCCAGCACCAGGCCCAATTCCTTGACCTGCTTGCCCACCACACAGGCGCACAGCGACGCCGTTACCGCCACTGCCGCCACTTTCAGAATATCGTCCATGTTCCATATCCCGCATCACAGCCCAAAGAGGTTTTTCACCAGCGTAAAGAGATTGCT
Organism: Candidatus Flavonifractor merdipullorum; assembly: GCA_019114165.1. GTDB lineage: Bacteria > Bacillota > Clostridia > Oscillospirales > Oscillospiraceae > Pseudoflavonifractor_A > Pseudoflavonifractor_A merdipullorum. Next base: position 6,964 of record DXGA01000043.1, read on the forward strand.
GATCTCCTGCACCACCAGCATCAGCACCACCACCAGTCCCGCCAGGGTCACCATGGTGGCCTGCTCGTCCCGCCCGGAGCGGGACAGCACCTGGTTGAGCACCGAGACCAGAATCCCGATGGCCGCAATTTTGAAAATCAAATCCACATCCATACTTTTCAACCTCCGCCGTCACAGCAGCAATATGGCCAGAAAACATCCCGCCGTCAGTCCCAGCGCTTTCATCACCTTGCCCCGGCTGTCCCGGTCCTGTTCCGCCCCCTCCAGCGCGTGGGCAAGGCCCGCTCTGACCTGTCCAAAGGCCTCCTGCTGGCCCGGGCCGTCATAGCGCCCCAGCACGTTGCCCACCTGGGCCAGTAAGTCCCGGTCTTCCTCCGTCAGGTCGGGGGTGGAGACCGCCAGCGCCCCCTGCCAGATCTCCGCCAGCGACCTTTCCCCCAATTGGGAGAGATCCGCCCGGCACCGGGCAAAGAACCCATTGGCCGGCGGCGGGACCTGCCGGGACAGCTTTTCCAGCAGCTCCGGCGTGGGAGAAAGCGAAAAGGAAAGCTCCCGCTGGGCCAGCTCCAGCGCCAGGCAGAAAGACCGCAGGCTGTACACCCGACGGCTCAGACCCGACGCCGCCAGCAGCCCGCCGCAGCTGCCCCCCGCAATGAGCAGCACCGCTCCCAGCACCTTCAGCATATCCCGTCCCCCAGTTCCACCACCTGATACTGCCGCCTCCCGCCGGTGCGGCGCACCACCACCGCCCGGTGGAACACCTCCAGCGCCAGCAGCGAGCGGTACAGGGGACGGCGGCGCAGATCCTCCACCCCCGAAGCGTGGGCCGTGGCCAGCAGCGACACCCCGCAGTGGGCGGCCTGCTCCAGCGCTGTGATGTCCCGGGGGGAGGTGATCTCATCCGCCGCCAATACCTGGGGATTCATGCCCCGCAGCAGGCTCATCAATCCGTCCGCCTTGGGGCAGCCCTCCAGAATGTCGGTATGGGCCCCCACTTCCAGCTGGGGACGCCCTTCCCACAGAGCGGCGATCTCCCCCCGCTCGTCGGCCACCCCCACCCGCAGGGGCGGTCCGCCCACCCCGTCGGAGAGACAGCGCACCAAATCCCGCAAAAAAGTGGTCTTTCCGCCGCCGGGCGGGGATAAAATCAGGGTATCGGCCACGGTTTCGGCGGTACGCAGAGAAGAAATCACCCCTTCCGCCGCCCCCGGCACCGCACGGCACACCCGGATAGCCAGCGACGAGAGATGGCGCAAGGTCAAGACCGCCCCGTCCTTCAGCGCCGCCGTGCCGCAAAGCCCGATGCGGTGTCCACCCCGGACGGTGAAAAAACCGGAACGCACCTGCTCCAGCGCCGTATGGACCGAGGCCCGGGTGGCCACCTCCAGCACCTGGGCCAGGTCCTGAGGGGTCAGCTTGTCCGGGCTGTCGGGAATGGGCTGCTCCCACGGCCCCACCACCACCGTCATGGGTTGTCCCACCCGTAGCCGCAGCTCCTCGCCGCTCCCCCGCACAGAAAGGGGGAGCGACAGCGCCCCCCTCCGCAGCCGCGCCGGCAGCAGAGAGGCCGCCTCGTCAAACCGGGCCGCCCGTTGCTCGTTTCGTCCTTCCATGGTATCCGCTCCTTCTCTTTGGCGTCGATGGCATATCCTATGCGCCCCGGTCCCCATGTATGACAACGACAAAAGCCCCCGGACCAAAGCGGTCCGGGGGCTCAGGCTGTCGAAAAAGTCTGTTGTGTCCCGGAAAGATGCAAATTTCTGCAATATCATTTTTGATTTATCCTGCGGGGAGCGGCCCTGCGCGGGCAGCGCCAGGCCCTTTTCCCGAAAAGGGCCTGGACCAAAAGGGGCAGAAGGGGGGATACCCCCCTTCTG
>DXGA01000044.1 GCA_019114165.1 Candidatus Flavonifractor merdipullorum
GTGCGGTCCGTCAAGAAAAGAAGGAAGTGCGCACTTTGTTTCTTTTTGTGAAACGGTTACATTTTATAGTTTTAGACAAAAAATTATGAAAATTTTGTATATTCAAAACGGTTATAAATTGGAAAAAAGACTATCACAACCCAGTCAAATATGTTATACTAGAGCTACATCAAACAGTAGGGCTGCGGTGTGGCCGGCACAATGGGAGGACGCGAGATGAAACGGAAAAGCACTGTAACAAAAGAACTTTCCGTATCCGTGACCATGTTGGGCGGATTCAGCATGGAAGTGGGGGACAAGGTGTTGACCGACGAGATCAACCGCTCACAGAAGCTGTGGAATGTGCTTTGCTACCTGATTGTCCATCGGGATCGGACCGTGGCCCAATCGGAGCTCATCGAGCTTTTCTGGCCGGATGAAAACAGCGCCAATCCCGTCAATGCCCTGAAAACCCTGCTCTATCGCGTGCGCGCCATGCTGGAACCCATTTTCCCGGCCGATCTGCCGCCCATCCTCTCCAAGCGGGGCGCGTATGCCTGGAATCCGGCGGTGCACTGCACCCTGGACATGGATCTGTTTGAGGAACTATGCCAGACCGGCGCTTCCGCCCGGGATGACGAATCCCGGATGGAGGCCTACCGCCAGGCCCTGGACCTCTACCGGGGAGACTTCCTGCCCAAGCAGGGCGGACATATGTGGGCGGTCGCCCTCTCGGCCCGCTACCACACCCGGTACATCGAGGCCGCCAAAGCTTACGCCCTCCTGCTGGAACAGCACCAGCGCTTCGACGAGATGGTGGCGGTGGCCGAGCGGGCCAGCATGCTGGATGATCTGGATGAGGAACTCTATATCCTGACCATCCGGGGACTGGTGGCCCTGGGCAAAGAGAGCGCCGCGCTGGAGTGCTACCAGCGGGCCACCGATATCCTCTACCGTAATCTGGGCGTCACCCCGTCGGAGGAGCTCCGCGCCCTCTATGCCCGTATCATGGACACCGAGGGCGATCTGGAGACCGATCTGGAAGTCATCCAGAACGGCCTCCGGGAGACGGCCAGCCGTCCGGGCGCTTTCGTGTGTGAGTACGGTTTCTTCCGGGAGGCCTACCGGCTGGAAGCCCGCCGGGCTGCCCGCAGCGGCAACTGCGTCCATCTGGCGCTCATCACCGTCACCCTGCCCGGCGGCGGCGTGCCGGAGCTGGGCGCCCTCAACACCACCATGGATAAATTGCTGGATGTAATCGTCGGCTGCCTGCGCAGGGGCGACGTGGTCGCCCGTTACAGCGGCTCTCAGTATGTGATCCTCCTCCCTGCCGCCAACTTTGAGGACAGCACCATGGTCATGGAACGCATCATCACCACCTTTAACCGCCAGTACCGGCGCAATTTCTTGAAACTGGCTTACCGGATCCGGGAAATGGATCTGACCTGAACAGGAGAACAACCCCATGAAACGAACTGTATTGGCCGTTGCGGCCTTTGTGGCTGCGGCCGCGGCGCTGATCGTGGCCGGTGTGGTGTTCTGGTACAACAGCCAGCCCCCTGTGCTGCCTACCCCCCAGTATACCGTCCGGCCCAGCGCCACGCCCAGTCCCACCCCTTCTGCCGCGCCTACGCCGGCCCCTACCCTGACCCCTGACGACGGCGGTCTGCCTCAGGATAAGCTTTTTATCACCGAGGCGCGGGAAGGCTATGAGAGCGGCTCCCTTTCCCTGCAGATCCCCCGGCTGGATGTGGACGCGCCGGTGCTGGACGGCACCGACGAGGCCACGCTGCTCCAGGGTCTGGGGCTCTATGAATATGCCCAGCTGCCCGGCGAGACGGGCGGCAACGTCTCCATTGCGGGCCACCGCAACTGGGTACGCAACGGGCAGATCACCGACGACGTGCCCTTCTACTATCTGGACACCCTGACCGACGGCGATTTTCTCTACCTGACCGACGAGACCCACATCTATCAGTATCTGTGGGAAAAGAGCTATGTGGTGGAGCCCAGCGACTGGAGCCCCATCTATTGTCACGGGGATTCCACCCTCACCCTCACCACCTGCACCCCCATCGGGGTGGCCGACCACCGTCTCATCATCCAGGCCCGGCTCATCCGCATCCTGGACAATGACGGAACCTTTCTCTATCCCGCCGGCAGTGCCGAGGAGCTGGAAGCCCTTTCCGACGCCCAGCCCGCACCCAGCGCCGGCTGACCTTTGATTGATGATTTTAAGGAGGAATTGACCTATGTTTCGTACCCTGAAAAGCCGCGTGATGGCCGGCGTTCTGGCCCTGGTCCTGGTGGCCGGCGCGGTGGGCACGGCGTTTTACTTCAATGCCAAGGCCGCCGAGATCCCCAACCGCATCACCCTGAGCAGCGGCGTTACCGTCTACTCCAACCAGAAGGCCGCCGTGGACGCCACCAACCTGTCCGAGGGCCTGGTGTCCATCAAGTACACCGGCGGGAAGAAGGTGCGCATCAAGGTGCAGATCACCAAGACCGGCGGCACCACCTACACCTACAACCTGAACAACACCGGCACCGCCGAGACCTTCCCCCTCACCGAGGGCGACGGTACTTACACCATCAAGGTCTTTGAAAACACCAGCGGCACCAAGTATGCCACCGCCTACTCCACCAGCGTCACCATGAAGCTGCGCAACGAGCTGCTTCCCTTCCTGTATCCCAACCAGTACGTCAACTACAACGACAATTCCGCCGTGGTCAGCAAGGCTGCCGAGATCATCGCCGCCGCCAATGCCGACACTCCCATCAAGAAGGTGGAGGCCATTTACAAGTGGGTGACCACCAACTTTACCTATGACTACGACCTGGCCGCCAATCCGCCGGTGGGCTATCTGCCGGTGGTGGACTCGGTGCTGGCCGCCAAGAAGGGCATCTGCTTTGACTACTCCGCGGTGATGGCCTCCATGCTTCGCTCCCAGAACATCCCCTGCAAGCTGGTGGTGGGCTACGCCGGTACCGTCTACCACGCCTGGATCAACGTGTACATCCAGGGTGTGGGCTGGGTGGACCACTACATCTACTTCGACGGCGAGAAGTGGACCCTCATGGACCCCACTTTCATCTCCACCAGCAAGGGCAGCATGGCCATCAAGAAGTATGTGACCAACAGCGCCAATTACAGCGAAAAGTACGCCTACTGAGATTCACCCCAAGGGGGGAAAGGAAGATGCGGATATGAAAAAGGGAAAGGAACTGACCGCCGATGAGCTGTCGGTGCTGTGCTACCAGCTTTCGCTGATGGTCAAAGCGGGCATCGGGTCGGAGGAGAGCGTGGGCATTCTGGCCGCCGACCTGCCGGAGGGAAGAAGCAAAGAACTGCTGCGGCAGGTCCACGCCGTGCTGCTGCGGGGCGATTCTCTCTCCCAGGGACTGAGCGAAGCGGGCGGATTCCCCGGGTACTTTCTCCGGATGGTGGAGATCGGCGAGCGCTCCGGACGGCTGGAGCAGGTGCTTGCCGCCCTCTCGGCCTACTACCGCCGGGAGAGCGCTCTCCGCGCCGGGCTGCGTCAGACCATTCTCTATCCGGCCGTGATGGCGGTGCTCATCGCGGTGGTCTTTCTGGCGCTGGTGCTGCGGGTCCTCCCGGTCTTCCAGCAGGTCTTCCAGCAGCTGGGCCTCAGCCTGTCTCCGGTGGCCCGGGGCCTGATGCAGTTTGGCAGCGTGAGCAAATATGTGGCCATGGTCTTTGCCGTGGCGCTGGTGCTGGGCGCGCTCTGGGTGCTGTGGATGTTCCGCACCGCCAAAGGCCAGGCGGCCATGAGCCGTCTTCTGAGCCGGACGGCGGCTTCCAAGGCGGTGGACCGCAGCCGGTTTGCCGCAGCCATGTCCCTCATGCTCTCCAGCGGTCTGCCGCTGGACGAGGCCATGGAGCGCGCCTGCGCGCTGCTGTCCGATACCGCCCTCTCCGACGGGCTGAAGGCCTGTCAGGCGGCCATGCTGGACGGCGTCCCCTTCCCCAAGGCCGTGGAGGAGAGTGGCATCTTCACCGGTTTGCAGGCCGGACTGCTGGCGGCGGGCTTCCGCTCCGGCGCTTCCGAGCAGGCCATGGAGGAGCTGGCCCGGCGCTGTCAGGAGGAGGCCGATCAGGCCCTCAGTTCCCTGCTGGGCCGGTTTGAGTATACCCTGGTCATCGTGCTCTGTCTGGCGGTGGGTCTGGTGCTCCTCTCTGTGATGCTTCCCCTGGTGGGCGTGCTGTCCGCCATCGGCTGAGGAGGTGGCGGTCATGTCCAAAAAACTGCTGCGTTCCATTCTGCCGGCGGTGCTGGTACTGGTGCTGCTCCCTCTGGCGCTGGCCGCCGCGGCCGGCGGTCTGGGCGGACGGGCGGACCGGGAAGGGCTGACTCTGGCGCAGGATGCCATCCGGCAGGCGGCCATCCAGTGTTACGCCCTGGAGGGGATGTATCCCCCCAGTCTGGAATATCTGAAAGAGACGTATGGCGTACAGGTGGACGAGGAGCGGTATTTTGTGGATTACCGCTATGTGGCGTCCAATCTGATGCCTGATATTACGGTCCTGGCCAAGTCGGAGCTGGAGGAGCCGGCGGCATGATGTCCATGGAAGGAGTGCTTGGGGAATGAATGGAGCCAAATGGGTCTCGCCGCTGCGCGGGGCGCTGGTGGCGGCGCTGTGCGCCCTTTTTTTCCTGCTGGCCATGGGCGTGACCCTGATGGGCAGCAGCGTATACCGCAACACGGTGGCGTCGGCGACGGAGAACTATGGCCAGCGGACCGCCCTTTCCTATCTGGTCAACCAGATCCGGCGGTGCGCCCACCGGACGGAAGGAGTGGTGCAGCTGGGCCGGTTTGACGGCGCGGACGCCCTGATCCTTTCCGAAGGGGAGTATATGACGGTGCTGTACGTCTACGACGGCGCGCTGCGCACCCTGTATACCCAGCCCGGCTCGGGGCTGACCGCCGCCGACGGGGAAGCGGTCCTGCCCGCCGAAGGGCTGACCTTCGCTCTGGAGGATGACCTGCTCACCCTGACGGTCACCCTGGAGGGAACGAGCTATTCCACCAGTCTCATGCCCCGCTGCGGCGTGGAAGAAGTGGGGGAGGTGATGGCATGACCGGCGCCAAACGTTCCAATCTCTTTTTGCTGGAATTGGTGTTCAGCGTGTTCCTCTTTACCCTGTGCGCGGCGGTCTGCGTGGGGCTGCTGCTCTATGCCCGGTCCATGAGCATGGAGAGCACCCGGCTCACCCAGGCGGTCTATCTGGCCCAGAGCACCGCCGAGGCCTTCCGGGCCGGTCAGCCGGACAGCCTGCCCGATGCCCCGGAGGGCTATGAAGTGACGCCGATGCTCCAGCTTGCCGACGGTCTGGTGGAGGGAGAGATCGTGGTTTCCTGCGAGGGGGAGACAGTCTACACCCTGGAGGTGGCCTTTCCCGACGACGGCAGCTGGACGGACGGGACATTTAAGGTGGTGAATGGTCAGTGAATGAGAAAAATGCAGTCTCTTCTCCCATGGGCGTGGGCGTCATTACCATTTTGACGGTGCTTCTGGTGCTCACCCTGTCCATTTTCTCCGCCCTGACCCTCTCCAGTGCACGGGCGGATCTGGCCCTCTCCCGCATCAACGCCGACACCGTGTCGGCCTATTACACCGCCGACGCCCAGGCCGCCCGGCTGTGGACCGACTTTTCCGCCGGCGCCGACGGTGAGCTGGAGGAGGTCATTCCCATGACCGACAATCAGCACCTTTATGTGCATTTTATCCGGGATGAGGCCGGTATGCCGGTCATTGAAAGCTGGACCACTGTCACCGACGAGCCTTCGGAAGAGGAGATCTCCGACACGCCGGAGCTGTGGCAGGGGATACAGGAAGGGGAAGATATGCCATGACCATTGAGGAGATTTTACGCAAGGCCGTATCGGAGGGGGCCTCCGATATTCTGATCATCGCCGGTATGCCGGCGGGCTTCAAGATCAACGGACTCATTCAGCGCCAGGGCGAGCGGCTGCTGCCCGACGCCATCGAGACACTGGTAAAGGACCTTTACCACATGGCCGGTGAGCGGGATATGTCGCCCCTTCTGAACCATGGCGACGACGACTTTTCCTTTGCCGTGTCCGGCCTTTGCCGTTTCCGGGTCAACGCCCTCAAGCAGCGCGGCTCGTTGGGACTGGTGATCCGGGTGGTGTCCTTCACCCTGCCCGACCGGAATGCCCTGGGCATTCCCGACAACGTGATGGCCTTTGCCAAATGCACCAGAGGCATGGTGCTCCTCACCGGTCCGGCGGGCAGCGGCAAGACCACCACCCTGGCCTGCATCGTGGATGAGATCAACTCCACCCGCAACAGCCATATCATCACCATCGAAGACCCCATCGAGTATCTCCACCACCACAAGATGAGCGTGGTCACCCAGCGGGAGCTGTCCACCGACACCGTCTCCTATGATACCGCCCTCCGGGCGGCGCTCCGGGAAGCGCCCGACATCATCCTGCTGGGCGAGATGCGGGACGCCGACACCATCCGCGCCGCCGTCACCGCCGCCGAGACTGGCCATCTGGTCATTTCCACCCTCCACACCGTGGGGGCGTCCAGCACCATTGACCGCATTGTGGACTCCTTCCCGCCGGAACAGCAGCAGCAGATCCGTACCCAGCTGGCCATGGTGCTGGAGGGCGTGGTCTCCCAGCAGCTCATTCCCACGGTGGACGGCAAGCTGGTCCCGGCCTTTGAGGTCATGAGCGTCAACAGCGCCATCCGCAACATGATCCGGGAGTCCAAGGCCCATCAGATCGACAACGTGATCTCTCAGAGCGCCGCCGAGGGCATGGTGACCATGGACCAGAGTCTGGTCCGGCTGGTACAGAGCCGCCGCATCACGGCGGAAGAGGCCCAGCGCCACAGCGTCAACAGCGAGTGGATGAGCCGCCGCCTGAGCGTGGGGATATAAGACGTAAGGAGGAGGGTGAAGGATGCCCGCAAGAATCAATCATTATGAAGCAGTGCTTCGTATCTGTGTGGACGAGCTGGGAGAGGGCGGCATTCGTGGCCGGGTGGTGAGCCGCCGGCTGACAGAACCCATGCCCTTTTCCGATGTGGGACACCTGCTCCTTCAGCTGGAAGAGGTGTTTGACCGCCAAAACTTTCCCCAGGCCTTTGAGCGCCGGCGCACCTTCGGAGCGCGGCAGGAGGAGAGCAGCCTGCCTCTGGCGCAGACCCTGGAACAGGGCATGGACCCGGAAGAGGTGGCACGGGCCGCCGGTCAGGTGACCACCTTCGACCTCTATGTCATTACCCGGCGCAACACCACCTGGCAGGGCTTTGTGGACTGGCTGGACGGCTCCCCCCGCAGCCACTACAAAAGCGTCCTCGAACTCCTTAAACTCATCGACTTACTTTCTTTCTCAGAAAGAAAGTAAGCAAAGAAAGGGAGAATCTGGCCCCGGACCAAATTGGTCCGGGGCCTTCCTTGTTTTGAAGGTATAGCTATCTTCCCCGCTATCTGTGGGCCCCGCCGCCCTCGGCGGGGTAAATCCTTCCGCCTTCCTTAGATAACAGGAAGGTAATTTATCAGTTTTGCAGATAAAAAATCCCCGCCGGAGTATTCCGGCGGGGATTTCTATGTGCAGTTATCGAACCAGCGCGAAGATTACTTGTGGTCGACGGAGTACATGTGCTTGATGAGCTCCAGCACCTTGTTGGAGTAACCAACCTCGTTGTCGTACCAGGAAACGACCTTCACGAAGGTGTCGGTCAGAGCGATACCGGCCTTCTTGTCGAAGATGGAGGTGCGGGTGTCGCCCAGGAAGTCGGAAGAAACAACGTCCTCCTCGGTGTAGCCCAGAACGCCCTTCAGCTCGCCCTCGGAAGCGGCCTTCATAGCGGCGCAGATCTCCTCGTAGGTGGCGGGCTTGGCCAGGTTGACGGTCAGGTCAACAACGGACACGTCCAGGGTGGGAACACGCATGGACATACCGGTCAGCTTGCCGTTCAGAGCGGGGATAACCTTGCCCACGGCCTTGGCAGCGCCGGTGGAGGAGGGGATGA
>DXGA01000045.1 GCA_019114165.1 Candidatus Flavonifractor merdipullorum
GGAAAACCTGCGGGTAAAGGGTAACGATACTCCATAAGGTTTCAGCGTACCTGGGGGAAGTGCAGAAGGGGGGTATCCCACCTTCTGCCCCTTTTGGTCCAGGCCCTTTTCGGGAAAAGGGCCTGGCGCCGACCGCGTAGGGCCGTCCCCCGCCAGGGAATTGCAAAACGATATGTGGCAATTTGCATCCCACACGCAAGATACTTGCACTTTTAGACTTCTTTGACAGACTGAGCATCGGAGGGTCTTTTCGACCCTCCGATGTTTTCTTTTAACGGGCAAAGGTAAGTTTCAGTTCGGTGCTCCAGCGCTCCCCCGGCCCAAGGACGGCGGCGCAGGGCTTTTCCGACCACGCGCCCGAGGCGTCCGCCCGGTCGGGCAGACTGTGCCACGGCTCGATGCACACAAAGTGCAGCGCCGGATTGCCCGGAGCGCTCCAGAGCAGCGTGTAGGGAAAGCCCTCCAGAGCCACCGTCACCTTTCGGCCGGTGTCCTTCTCCACCACGCTCAGCTCCCTGGCCGAAAGCTGGCTCAGACAGATGGAGTCATGGTCAAACATCCGGTCCCCCATGGGAATGACCGCGCTCTTTTCCATCAGGACCCGAGTCTCTCCGGTGACCAGTCCGGTGGCCGCCCCCGTCTCAATGACCACCGGCGTCTGGGGGGTATCAAAGCGGAATTCATAGTCCGCCGTGGTGTGGGCGTCGTCAAAGGGCAGGGCAAAGGCCGGATGGAATCCCAGTCCAAACCGCAGTTCCTCCGTGCCCGGATTGGTCACCGTGATGGTCTGCCGCAGGGTGTTCCCCTCCAGCGTGAAAACGCTCTCCAGCGCAAAGGGTCTTGGAAACCTGGCCAACGTGCGCTCGTCGGACCGCAGCACAAAGCCCATCCGATTTCCCTCCGCACCCAGGAAGGTGTGCTCCAGATCCCGGGCAAAGCCGTGGGGGCCGCCTTCGTACCACTGCCCGTCCAGGGTATACTGTCCATCTTTCAGTCTGCCGCAATAGGGAAACAAAATGGGGGCGTGCCGGGACCACACCTCTTTTTGTCCGTCCCACATCATCTCGGCCCCCGTGGCCTTATTGACCACGCTCACCAGCTCCGCGCCCTTGCTGTCCACCGTGACGGCCAGCGCCTCATTTTCTATCGTGTACCGCATCAACCTGTTCCTCCCTTAAAAAACAGCAGACGGAAGGATCACCTCCCTCCGTCTGCCCTTTGCTTTTTATTCCGCCTCCAGTTCTTCGCTCAGATCCACCTCGGCCGCGTCGCTCCACAGCCGCTCCAGATCATAGAACTTCCGGGTCTCGTCCATGAAGATATGGACCACCACCGACGAGAAGTCCAGCAAGATCCAGCTGCCGCCCCGGTGGCCTTCCACATGGTGGGGCGGTTCTCCCGCGTCCTTCAGATTCTTCTCGCACACGTCGGCCAACGCCTTGACCTGGGTCGTGGAGGTGGCGGTGCAGATGACGAAATAGTCCGCCAGGGTGGTGAGATGTCCGGTCTCCAGGACCTTGATCTCCTGGCCCTTCTTGCTGTCCAGCGCCTTGGCGGCGCAGATGGCGATCTCTCTGGGTGTCATGGGCATACTCCTTTTTCTTTTTTATTCGTAGGCTTCCGGAGGCAGAACGGTCTCGCCGCCCTCCTCCGCGATTACGTTCTCCCCCGTGCTGCCGCTCTCGCCGCCGGCAGGCACCTCATTGGAGGGCGTCTCCGGCTGGCTGGTGGGCTGAGCCGGAGGCTCGCTGCTCTCGGGCGGCTGGCTGGGGGTTTCAGAGGGCTGGGTGCTCCCGCCGCCCTCCGGGGTCTGGCTGGGCTGCTGCGTCTCGCCGCTGTCCGGCGTCTGGCTGGGCTCCGATGTTGCGCTCTCCACCGGCTCCGGCGTGGTGGAAGGCTTCTGGCTGGGGGTGCTGCTGGGCTTGCTGGTCTGGGTATCGTTCTTGTTGGAACTGCCGGAGCTGCTGCCCGAGCTGCCGGAACCACTGGAGCCGGAGCTGGAGCCGGAGCTGCTGGAACCGGAAGCGCTGGCGGCCTTGGTGTCCTCCACCGTGCCGCTGGTGGAGTGGAGGCGGCCGTTCTCATCCACGCTCATGATGTCCAGCTCATTGCTGGTCAGCTCATCCAGATAGGGGTTGAAGTAGGTGTTCACCATCTCGATGAGTTCCTCTTCCAGAGGCACCACATAGGACTGCTCGTTGTGATAGGTACGGCTCCACACATACTTGCCCTCGTTGGGCATGGTCATGAAGTTCACGTTGTCCATGTCCAGCGGCTCGCCGTTCTTCTCGTTGCCCAGCACCGCCTGCTGGCCGAACCAGAGGAGGTTATTGACGCTGAGATTGGTGGTCACGTTCTTGTTGAACACCTCGGCCAGCTCGCCGATGCGGGTGATGTTCTGGATCTGGAGGCACTGCTCCACCACCGCCTTGAGGAAGGCCTGCTGGGTCTCGATGCGGCCCAGATCGCCGTTGGGATAGCCCTTCATCACGCCGTTGATCATGTTGTCGTGGCGGTAGCGGATGACCTGCATGGCCTTGTCGCCGTCCAGATGCTGATAGCCCTTATCCACATGGATATGGAGGTCCTGGGTGGGGTCCTCATAGTTCATGTCGATGGGCACGTCAAAGTACACGCCGCCGATGGCGTCCACCAGCTCGCCTACGGCTTCCCACTCCACGATGACCTGGTAGTCGGGCACAAAGCCCACCAGCTGGCTCACCTCGTCGCCCAGGGCTTCGATACCCTCGTCGCCGCCGCCGTACATATTATAGACCGAGTTGATCTTCTTGATATCCCAGGAGACATTTACCATGGTATCTCTGGGAATGCTCATGACGTTGAGCTGCTGGTTATCCACGTCATAGGCGGCCAGCAGGATGGTGTCGGTGTTGCCGCCGCCGCCGGTGTCACGGCCGATGACCAGGAAGGTAAAGAAGTTCTCCTTCCGGTCGCCGCTCAACTTGGGGCCTACCAGCTCCAGCTCCTCGTCGCTGGTCTTGGGCTGCTCCACGGTGGGGATGGTGGGCTTGACAAAGAGCATCTTGCCGGCCACCGCCACACCAATGGCGATCACAACAGCGACCGCCGCCACAATCATGGCAATCCGCAGAAGCTTCTGCTGTCCGGTCAGGTCCCGCCACTTTCTGCGCGGCTTTTTGCCATGCCCGCTGCTGCCGCTCTGGCCCAGCCGTGCGCCGCCTCTCTTATTCTGGTCCATGTTCTCTCGACTCGCTTTCTTTTTAGTGCTCCCGCAGCCAATCTCTCGCTTCCAGCGTGTTCCGGTGAACAGGCTGTCCACGTTCCTCCATATCCACGATGCTCAGCTCACACCCGCGGAGCACAGCGGCGTCCAGATCGGAATAGGCCAGACGGCGCAGCTCCTCCACCTCGTCAAAGCGGCGGTTGGGCTCCACATAGTCGGCCATATAGAGGATCTTTTCCAGCAGTGACATGTCCGCCTTGCCGGTGGTATGCCAGAAAATCGCCGAGCAGATGGCTTCCGGCATGCCGAACACATGGCGGGCGATGGCCGCTCCCGTCTTGGCGTGGAGCAGCTTCACCGCCTTTTGTTCCAATTCGTCCAGTACGATACCATATTTTTCGCACAATTGCAACTGTTCTTCCAGATTCAGATACTTGGTGCAGTCGTGGAGGATGCCCGCTTTCCGGGCCAGCTCCTCGTCGCCGCCCCAGCGGCGGGCCAGACGCACCGCTTCCTCCTCGGTCCCGCGGATGTGGGCCAGACGCTTGGCCTTCACCATGGAATAGGAGCAGGCCCGCAGATCTTCGAGATCCAGGTGCCTGAGGTCGGCGTGGGTGCCGTACAGGCCGTGCATAAGGATATATCCCCGCACCGCAGGCACCAGATACTCCCACCCCTTGTCCTGCAGGAGCATCTCCCGCAGCTGGGTGGAGGAGATCTCCGCCGTGTCATGGAGACGGAGCACCTTCACCCTGGCCTGATACTTCTGCCGCAGCAGCTCGGCCTGACGCTCCAGTTCTTCCTCCTGGTCGGCGGCCCGGGCAAAGCCCGCGATCCCCGCGCAGGCCATGATCCGCTCCGGCTCATGCCAGTTCTGCAGCGAGAGGAACATATCCGCCCCCATCAGAAACCACAGCTCGTCGTCGGGATACTGCCGGTGGAGAGCTTCGATGGTGTCGGCGGTGTAGCTCCGTCCCGCCCGGCGCAGCTCCAGGTCGCTGACCGAGATGGCGGGCCACAAGAGGTTATCGGCGGCGATATTGGTCATGGCCAGCCGGTCTTCCGCGGTGGGAGAGCCGGCGGGCAGGTCCTTATGAGGGGGCTGGGCCGTGGGAATGAGGATGAGCCGGTCCAGGTCCAGCGCTTCCAGGGCGATCCGTGCCGCCAGCATATGCCCCTGATGGGGCGGATTGAAGGTTCCGCCATAAATACCGATTCTCATAGTTACCAACCTCCCATGCCTTGATACCCGTTTCCCGTTCCGGGTCTTTTAACCCTGCTTCTTCCGGTCCTTGACCAGTACGATGGGGTCTTTCAGGTCCTTGCGGTGGCTCTTGCGGTAGAGGACGAATTTGGTGCCGATGACCTGCACCACCTCGGCACGGGCCGCCTGGGCCAGCTCCTCCGCCGCCTCACGGGGGGTGAGCATGGAGTTCTCCAGCACCCGGCCCTTGATGAGCTCCCGGGCTTCCAGGGCGTCGTTCACCTGCTTGATCAGGTTGTCGCCGATGCCGTCCTTACCCACCTGCACGATGGTGTCGATGCTGTTGGCCAGCCCACGCAGCTGGGCACGCTGTTTGCTCGTCAGATCCAATGTAAAATCTCCTTTTTATTACAGTTTATCTTTCATTTTCTCGCGGAAAGCGGCCAGCGCCTTGCCGCGATGAGAAATGGCGTTCTTTTCCTCTGCCGTCAGTTGGGCAAAGGTCTTCTTCTGCTCGGGCAGGAAGAAAATGGGGTCGTAGCCAAAGCCGTCTTCCCCCCGGGGGGCATAGGCCAGGGTGCCGGCGCACTCTCCCTCAGCCTCCACCTTGGAGCCGTCGGGGAAGCAGCAGCAGATGGCCGAGACGAACTTGCACCGCCGGTCCAGCTGCCCTCTCATGTTCTCCAGCAGCAGACGGTACCGTCCCACGTCGTCCAGCTCGGGGCCGCCGTAGCGGGCGGAGTACACGCCGGGCGCGCCGTTGAGGGCGTCCACACAGAGGCCGGAGTCATCCGCCACGGCGGGCAGGCCGGTGGCCTCCATAACGGCGTGGGCTTTCAGATAGGCGTTCTCGGCAAAGGTGGTTCCGGTCTCCTCCACGTCCACATCCACGCCCACTTCGGCCTCGGACACCACTTCCACCCCCTGGGCGGACAGGATATCCCGCAGCTCTTTGAGCTTCTTCTGGTTTTTGCTCGCCAGTACCAGTTTCATCTTACAGCTCCCCCACGATGTCCCGCTGGAGCTTCTGGAGCTTCTGGATGCCGCCGGCACACAGCTCCACCAGCTTGCGCTGCTCCTCGATGGTGAAGGGACGGCCTTCGCCGGTGCCCTGGATCTCGATGAGACGGCCCTGGTCGTCCATAACACAGTTCAGGTCCACCTGGGCGGAGGAGTCCTCCTCATAGCAGAGGTCCAGCAGGGGCTCCTCTCCCACGATACCGGCGGACACCGCCGCCACGTAGCCGGTGAGGGGCATCTTGTCCAGCTTGCCCTCCAGCATCAGCTTGCGGCAGGCCAGGGCCAGAGCCACGAAACCGCCGGTGATGGAGGCGGTACGGGTGCCGCCGTCACCCTGGAGCACGTCGCAGTCGATGGTGATGCTCCGCTCGCCCAGGGCCGCCATATCCACCACGGCACGGAGGGAACGGCCCACCAGGCGCTGGATCTCCGCCGAACGGGGAGAGAGCTTCAGCTTGGCCACGTCGCGCTTGGAGCGCTCCCGGTTGGCACGGGGCAGCATGGAGTATTCCGCCGTCACCCAGCCCTCGCCCTCGGGCACATGGGGCGGGGTGCGGCCCTCCACGCTGGCGGTACACAGCACATGGGTATTGCCGCAGCGGATGAGACAGGAGCCTTCCGCAAATTTGTTGATATGGGGGATGATCTCCACCGACCGCAGCTGGTCGGCGGCACGTCCATCAATACGGGACATGGTAAAATCCTTCCTTTCTATATAATACAATTACACAAATGCTTTGACAAAATTCTCCGCGTCGAAGGGCATGAGATCGTCAATGCCCTCGCCCACGCCCACGAACTTCACCGGCACCCCCAGCTCCTGGGCAATGGCGATGACAATGCCGCCCTTGGCGGAGCCGTCCAGCTTGGTGAGGACGATGCCGGTGATGCCCGCCACGTCGCTGAACTGCTTGGCCTGAATGAGACCGTTCTGTCCGGTGGTAGCGTCCAGCACCAGCAGGGTCTCCCGGTCGGCGCCGGGCAGCTCCCGCTCCAGAATGCGGCTCATCTTGCCCAGCTCGTTCATCAGGTTCTGCTTATTGTGGAGCCGTCCGGCGGTATCCACCAGGATCACATCGGTATTGCGGGCCTTGGCGGCGGACAGAGCGTCAAACACCACCGCGGCAGGGTCGGCCCCCTCGTGCTGACGCACCAGATCCACCCCGCTCCGCTCCGACCAGATCTCCAGCTGGTCGGCGGCGGCGGCGCGGAAGGTGTCGGCCGCGGCCATCAGCACCCGCTTGCCCTCTCCCTTGAGCTGGGCGGCCAGCTTGCCGATGGTGGTGGTCTTGCCCACGCCGTTGACCCCGATAAAGAGGGCCACGGAGGGACGGGTATTCAGCTTCAGCGTCGGATCGCCCACCTGGAGAAGCTCGGTGAGGATGGTGCGCAGACAGGCCCGGCCTTCCTCGGCGTCCCGGATCTTGCCCGCCTTGGCCCGGCGGCGCAGCTCCTCCACCGCGTCCATGGCCCGCTCGGCGCCCATGTCGGACAGGATGAGGGCCTCTTCCAGCTCGTCGTAAAAGTCCTCGGTCAGCTCGCCGGAAAAGAGGCTGTCAAAGGACCGGCCGATGTTCTCCTTGGTGCGGGCCAGTCCCGCCTTGATCTTGTCGAAAAATCCCATTTCTAAATTCCTTTCCCTGCCGGGCGTTTTCAGGCGGTCCTATTTCCCATAGACGGCGCAGATGGTGAAAAAGTTCCGCTTCCCCGGCTTTTATTCTGAAATCCCCAGCTCACCGGCCACGTCGTTGAGGTTGATGGTGAGCACCCGGCTCACGCCCTCCTCCTGCATGGTCACGCCGTAGAGGACGTCGGCCTCCTCCATGGTGCCGCGGCGGTGGGTGATGACGATAAACTGGGTGTTGTCCGCCATGGTGCGCATATAGCGGGCGTAGCGGACCACGTTGGCGTCGTCCAGCGCCGCTTCGATCTCGTCCATAACGCAGAAGGGGGTGGGACGCACTTTTAAGATGGCAAAGTAGAGGGCGATGGCCACAAAGGCCTTTTCGCCGCCGGAGAGCAGACTCAAAATTTTCAGCGTCTTGCCCGGCGGCTGCACCCGGATCTCAATGCCGCAGTTGAGGATATCCTCCTCGTCCTCCAGCTCCAGCTTGGCCCGTCCGCCCCCGAAGAGTTCCTGGAAGGTCTGGCCGAAGGCGGTATTCAGCGCTTTGAATTGCTCGCCAAAAATCCGTTTCATCTCCTCGGTCAGCTCGGAGATGATGCCCACCAGCTCTTTCTTGGATTTGAGTACGTCGTCCCGCTGGTCGGTGAGATAGGTATACCGCTCGTTGACCCGCTCGAATTCCTCGATGGCGTCCAAATTGATGTTGCCCAGGCTGGAGATGGTCTTTTTCAGCTCGGCCACCCGGCGCTGGGCCTGGGGCACGCTCTCCAGCGGCTGGCGCTGGGCCTGAGCCGCCTCGTGGGTCAGCTCGTATTTCTCCCACAGCCGGTCCAGGATGCTCTTCTCCTCCTGGGCGTTGGCAGAGCGCTTCTGCTCCAGGAAGGACACCTCCCGCTCCAGATTCAGAAGCTGGGTGTTCTTGTCCCTGCTCTCCCGGTCGGCCTGGTTGCGCTTTCCCTCCAGCGCCAGTTTTTCCTCCCCCAGACGGGCGATGTCCGCCTGCCGGCGGTCGTTCTCCTGCTGCACCGCCCGGAGGGCTGCTTCCTGTTGGGCGATCTGGGCGTTCAGTTCTTCCTCCTTGGCGGCGCAGTCGGCCAGCAGATTGGCCCGGTGGGCGCGGTCCCCCGCCAGATCCTGCCGCAAGGTCTCCAGCTCCTCCACCGACTGGGCGGAGATCTGTTCCTCCGTCTCCAGATTACCCAGTCGCAGTTTCAGCTGGGCCATTTCCTCTTCCAGCGCGGCGGCTTTGGCCCGGACGGCGCTTTGCCCTTCCTCCTTGCCCTGAGCTTCCGCCTGATAGGCGGCGGCGGAGCCCTCCAGCGCTTCGATGCGTTTTCTGGCCTTTTCGGTGTCCGCCTCGGTCTGAGACGACCGCTCCACCAGTTTTTCCAGTTCGCTCCGGCGCTGGGCCTGCTGGGCTTCCAGCTCCTCCCGGCGGCGGCGCAGGTTGCCGCATCGCTCTTCCAGGGTCTGGATGTCGCTCTCCCGGGTACGGCGCTGCTCCTGCACCAGCTCCAGCTCATACCGGGCGGCGGCGGCGGACCGGGCGGTCTCCTCCGCGTCCCGCTGGGCCTGGGCAAGGGCTTCCTGCACGCCGTTGGCCTGCTCCTGCAGGCGGGCCAGCTCGTTGGCCCGGCTCAAAATACCCGCCGAACGGCTGGACGAACCGCCGGTCATGGATCCGCCCGGGTTGAGGACCTGACCGTCCAGGGTGACGATGCGGAAGCGGTGGCCGTACTTGCGGGCCATGGCGATGGCGCTGTCCATGTGGTCGGCGATGACGGTACGGCCCAGCAAGTTGGAAAAAATACGGCTGTACGCCGGTTCAAACTGAATGAGGGCGTCGCCCATACCCACAAAGCCGGGCTCCTGCTCCACGCCCTTATCCCGGAAGTCGGAGGGGCGGATGGCGTCCATGGGCAGGAAGGTGGCGCGGCCGCCCTCCCGGCGCTTGAGCCACAAGATGGCGCTTTTGCCGTCCTCTTCCCGCTCCACCACCAGGTGCTGCATGGCGCCGCCCAGGGCGGTCTCGATGGCCACGGTGTAATCGTCGGGCACGTGGAGGAGGCCTGCCACCGGGCCGCGCACCCCCCGCAGCCGGCCCCGCTCCGCTTCGCTCATGACCAGCTTGACCGCCTTGGAGTAGCCCTCATACACCTTTTCCATCTCGGAAAGCATATGAATCCGGGTTTTTAACCCGTTTTCCTCCATTTGCAGCTTCATCCGCCGGTCGGCGCTCTCCCGCTCCTTCTTCTCCCGGCTCTGCACCCGCAGGATATGGCCCTGGATCATGTTGCCCAGACTGTCCCGGTCGTTTTTCGCCTGTTCCAGCGCCTGGGCCGCTTCCTGCTCGTCGCTGCGGGCACTTTGCAGCTGCTCCTCCCCTTCGCCGATGTCCCGGCGGAGGGTGGCGTCCCGGTCCATCAGCTCCTGAGCCGCCGCCGCCAGCGCCGACAAAAGGGCCTTGGCTTCCGACGCGGAGGTGCGCTCCTCCTCTGCCCGGCGGCGCAGTTCCTCCAGCGCCTCGGAGAGCATCCCCGCTTCCTCCGACGCCTTACGGTGGGCCTCTTCCCGGCCGCTCATCTCCTCCGTCACCTGACGGCGCTCTTTGATGATCTCCTCCAGTCTGGCCCTGCGCTCGGCGATCTGGGCGGCAATGGACCCGTCCCGGTCCTCCTGCCGCTCCATCTCACCCCGCAGACGCTGGGCATTCTCCCGGTTGTTGGCCACGTTGGTATGCAGGACGGCGATGGCGCTCTCCAGCTGGTTGGCGTCCCCCTGCCGGCGGCTCACCTCCTGCCGGATGGCTTCCGCCTCCATCTCCTTGGCCCGCATCTGGGATGCATACCCTTCGGCGGCGGCGTACATCTCTTCCAGCGCCTGCTTGGCTTCCTCCCGCTGCCGGATGGCCGCGTCACAGTCGGCCGCCGTCTTCACCGATACGGCCCGCACCTTGTCCAGCTGCTCCATCCACAGCGACACTTCCAGACCGCGCATCTCGTCCCGGCAGAGGAGAAACCGCCGGGCCTTCTCCGCCTGCTGGCGCAGCGGCTCCACCTGCAGTTCCAGCTCGTCGATCTTGTCGCCGATGCGCAGCAGATTTTCTTCCGTCCGCTCCAGCCGGCGCTCCGCCTCCTCTTTCCGGTGGCGGTAGCGGGAAATGCCCGCCGCTTCCTCAAAGATCTCCCGGCGGTCGGCGCTCTTGACCGACAAAATCTCGTCGATCTTGCCCTGTCCGATGATGGAATAGCCCTCCCGGCCCAGGCCGGTGTCCATAAAGAGCTCGTTGACGTCCTTGAGCCGGACGGTGCGCCGGTTGATGTAGTATTCACTCTCGCCGGAGCGGTAGTACCGCCGGGTCACCATCACCTCGTCTTCGTCCAGGTCCAGCGCCCGGTCGCTGTTGTCCAGCACCAGAGAGACCTCGGCAAAGCCCAGCTGACGGCGCTTGATGGTGCCGCCGAAAATCACGTCCTCCATCTTGCCGCCGCGGAGGGCACGGGTGGACTGCTCCCCCATCACCCACCGCACCGCGTCGGACAGGTTGGACTTTCCCGACCCGTTGGGGCCCACGATGGCCGTGATGTCCTCCCCAAAGGTCAGGACGGTTTTATCCGGAAAGGATTTGAATCCCTGGATCTCCAGTGCTTTCAGAAACAAGCCGTACACCTCTCTAGTCTTCGCTGTGTGAATACTATATTATATCAATCTGTCCGGCGGTTTGTAAACCGTTTTCTCTCTGGAAACTGCCGCCGGACAGACCAATGGGGAACCGCAAAAAAGCACGGTCCCCCATGTATGACCACCCAAAACGGGTGTACATCCTTATTTCTTCTTCCGCTCCAGTCCGTCGATGGCGGCACGGGCGGCGTTTTGCTCCGCTTCCTTCTTGCTGTGGCCCTGTCCGCGGCCCACCGGCGCACCGTTGAGCTCCACCTCCACGGTGAAAATCTTGGCGTGGTCCGGGCCGGAAGAGCCCACCAGACAGTAGCGCAGCACCTGCCCGCTCTCCCGCTGCACCAGCTCCTGAAGGGCGGTCTTATAGTCCCGGTTCCGGGCCCGCTCGGCCTCGGCGTCCAGAATATAGGTCTGGATGATCTTCCGCGCCGGAGCAATGCCGCCGTCCAGGAAGACCGCAGCCAGCACAGCCTCCACCGCGTCGGCCTGGATGGACGGACGGGTCCGTCCGCCGCCGGCGTTCTCACCCCGGCCCAGCTTCAGATACTGTCCCAGACCCCAGGCCTGGGCCACCTCCACCAGACTCTCCTCGCACACCAGCGCCGCCCGGGTACGGGTCAGATCCCCTTCGGGCAGGTCGGGATGGGTCCGGTACAGATAGTCCGCCGTCACCATGCCCAGCACCGAGTCGCCCAGAAATTCCAGCCGCTCGTTGCTCTGGGCGCCGGCGGCACGGTTCTCATTGGCATAAGAGCTGTGCGTCAGGGCGTTCTCCAGCAGCGCCGGGTCACGAAACGTATACCCCAGCTTTTCCTCCAGCGCCTGCATCCTCTCTCCTCCTTGGTTCATTTACTCAAAGAAAAAGGCCCCGCCGGAGCGGGGCGCTGTTTTCGGGTTGGTCCGAATTACTCCTCGTCCACCTTGGTCTTCAGGAAGTTCACAAAGTCGCCCACGGTGGTGATCTCGGACAGGTTCTCGTCGGCCAGGTCCTCCAGGTTGAAGGCTTCCTCAACGGCCATGGTCAGGTCAACCACGTCCACGGAGTCGGCGCCCAGCTCCTCAAAGGAGGTCTCCATGGTGATGCTCTCGGCATCCACGCCGAGCTGCTCGGACAGCAGGGAAACGATCTTCTCAAAAATCATGTCAATCTACTCCTATCTAGTCGTTCTTTTGGGGAACGCAGTCATTGCATAAACATAATAGGCAAGATATGCCTGTCTGTCAATAGGTCTTTTTGATTTTTTTCTGTCTGGACCAAAATTTCTTTTCCGCTCTCCCGACCCCTTGTCAGTTTTCCACCGTATCCTCGTGGTGAATGCGCATATGCTCCACATTTTCGGTAATATCTTCAATAATACCCGAAGAGGCCACCTTGGCCGCCTGACGGATGGCGCTGCGGATGGCGTAGGCGTCGGAAGAGCCGTGGGCCTTGATGACCGGCTTGGAGATGCCGATGAAGGCCGTGCCGCCCACCTCGCCGGGGTCCAGGATCTTCTTGAACTCCCGCAGACCGCCGGCCATCATCACCGCCGCCAGCTTGGTCAGCAGGCTCTTTTTGAACATCTCCTTGAGCTTCTTGGCCATGAAACTGCCGGTACCCTCCATGGTTTTGAGGAAGATATTGCCCGAATAGCCGTCGGCTACGATCACATCCACCGCGCCGCAGATGGCTTCCTTGCTCTCCACGTTGCCCACAAAATGGATGCGCCCCTCTTTGTCTGCCTTTTCCAGCAGCTTGTAGGTCTCCCGCTGGAGGTCGGTGCCCTTGGAGGGCTCCGCGCCGATGTTCAGAAGACCCACCCGGGGCTCGGGACGGCCCAGCACGTGCTCGGCGTAGTAAGAGCCCATGAAGGCGAACTGGAGCAGATATTCCGGGGTACACTCCGCCGTGGCGCCCACGTCCACCGCCACCGCGCCGCCGCCGGCGGTGGGCACCACCGGAGCCAGAGCCGCCCGGCGGATGCCCTTGATGCGCTTGACGATCAGTGTGGAAGCAGAGAGCAGCGCGCCGGTGCTGCCGGCGGAGACAAAGGCGTCTCCCTTGCCGTCTCTGAGCAGGTTGAGACCCACTGTGAGGGAAGAATCCTTCTTCTCACGGAAGGCAGTGGCCGGGTTGTCGCAGATCTCCACCACCTCGGAGGCGTGGACGATCTCCACGCCGGCGGGCGGCTCCTTCAGCCCTTCCTCCTGCATGACCGCCAGGATCTCCTCCCCACGGCCTACCAGGATCACCTCTACACCCAGATCCTTTACCGCAGAGAGCGCGCCCTTTACATTGGATGAGGGCGCGTTGTCGCCGCCCATGGCGTCCACAATGATCTTCATATCGTCGCAATCCTTCTTTCTTGCTCTTTGGATATATTTTTTACCACGCCGCCCCACTTTCCCGGGTCATGTAGGGGCGACCCTTGTGGTCGCCCGCATGGCGCGGGACGGACGGCGGGCGGCCATAAAGGCCGCCCCTACATTGGATGTCAAGTCTCCACGTCGTTCAGCGCTTCCAGCGCGCGGCGGCTCAGCTCCGCGTTTTTGTTGCGCTTTCCTCTTCCCTTCACCTTGTAGCCCAGGGGCGGGATGATGCCGAAATTCACGTTCATGGGCTGGAAGTCCGCCACGCTCTCGTTGCTGATGTACAGCGCCAGGGCGCCGATGGCGGTCTCCTGGGGGAAGTTGGCCGGCTTCTTGCCCTCCAGACGACGGGCCAGCTCGATGGCCGCCAGACAGCCGGAGGCCGTGGACTCGATATAGCCCTCCACGCCGGTGATCTGTCCGGCAAAGCAGATGCGCGGCTCGGTGCGCACCCGGTAGTACCGGTCCAGCAGGCGGGGGGAATCCAGATAGGTGTTGCGGTGCATCACGCCGTAACGGACGAATTCCGCGTTTTTCAGCGCCGGGATCATGGAGAAAACCCGCTTCTGCTCCGGCCAACGCAGATGGGTCTGGAAGCCCACCAGATTGTAGATGCTGCCCTCGGCGTTGTCCCGCCGGAGCTGCACCACCGCGTAAGGCTCCTGACCGGTCCTGGGGTCCTTCAGGCCACGGGGCTTGAGGGGGCCGTAGCGCAGGGTATCCACCCCCCGCCGGGCCATCACCTCCACCGGCATACAGCCCTCGAAGACGTTTTTATCTTCAAAGCCGTGGACCGGGGCCTCCTCCGCCGCGCAGAGGGCCTCCCAGAAGGCGGCGTACTCCTCGGCGTTGAGGGCGCAGTTGATATAATCCGCCGTGCCCTTATCGTACCGGGAGGCAAACCACGCCTGGTCCATATCCACGCTCTCAAAGGTCACCAGCGGCGCGGCCGCGTCATAAAAGTTCAGGCTGTGCTGCTGGGGATAACGGCTCTGGATGTGGGCGCTGAGGGCGTCGGAGGTCAGCGGGCCGGAGGCCACCACCACCTGTCCCTCCTCGGGCAGGGCGGTCACTTCCCCTTCCACCACCGTGATGAGGGGGTGGTTCCGGATGGCGTTGGTCACCGCCTGGGCAAAGCCGTGGCGGTCCACCGCCAGCGCGCCGCCTGCTTCCACCCGGTGGGTGTCGGCACAGGCCAGAATCAGCGAGCCCAGACGGCGCAGCTCCTCCTTCAAAAGGCCCACCGCGTTCTCCAGCTGGTCGGAGCGCAGCGAGTTGGAGCACACCAGCTCGGCAAATTCGCCGCTGTGGTGGGCTGGGGTCATTTTCGTGGGCTTCATCTCGTGGAGCACCACCGGGATGCCCCGCCGGGCCAGCTGCCAGGCACATTCGCAGCCCGCAAGGCCTGCGCCGATTACGATCACTGGTTCCATAGGTTACCTCGCTTTTCCCTTACCGGGAATCTTTCTTACGCCTCTTCTTCCTTCTTCTTGGAGGCGGTCTTTTTTGCGGTTGTTTTCTTGGCGGTCTTTTTCTCCGCCGGTTTCTTTTCCGCCGTCTTTTTGGTCGTGGTCTTCTTCTCCGCCGGTTTCTTTGCCGCGGCCTTTTTGGTGGTCTTCTTCTCTTCCTCGGGCGGCGCGCCTTCGGCAGGGGTCTCCGCGGTGGTCGTGGTCTTCTTTTTGTACCCTCTCTGGTCCTCCGGCAGGAAGTTGGGACACTCCGGATTGATGCAGAAGGGCTTTTTGAAGCCACGGCCCGACTTTTTGAAAAGGGTATGGCCGCAGGTGGGACAGACGTCCTTTACCGGCACGTCCCAGGTCATGAAATCGCACTTGCGGGCTTCGTCCTTATTGGTATTATTCTCACAGCCGTAGTAGGCAAATCCCCGCTTGGAGGTCTTTTTGAGAATTTTACCGCCGCACTTGGGACACTTGCCCGGCATCTCGATCACGATGGGCTGGGTATGGTCGCACTCGGGCCAGCCGGGACAGGCCAGGAAACGGCCAAACCGTCCCGACTTGAACACCAGGTTCCGTCCGCACTTGGGACAGATCACATCGGACACCTCGTCGGGCACCTTGATGCGCTCGGTGTCCTGCTCGGCGGTCTGGAGCTCCTGGGAAAAGCCGCCGTAGAAGCTGGACAGGATGTCCCGCCAGTTCTCCTTGCCCTCTTCCACCTCGTCCAGCCGTTCCTCCATGTTGGCGGTAAAGGCGGTATCCACGATGTCGGGGAATTTCTCCTTCATCAGGCCGTTGACCACCTCGCCCAAGGGGGTGGTACGCAGGTTTTTCCCCTCCTTCACCACATACTCCCGGTCCAGAATGGTGGAGATGGTGGGGGCGTAGGTGGAAGGACGACCGATGCCCTTCTCTTCCAGCGCCTTGATGAGGGTGGCCTCGGTATAGCGGCTGGGGGGCTGGGTGAAGTGCTGCTCGGGGGTGGTCTTGTCCAGACGCACCACTTCCCCTTCCTTCAGGTCGGGCAGGGGAGACTGGGGCGCTTCCTCGTCCTCGTCCTTGCCCTCCACATAGACCGCCATATAGCCGGAGAATTTCAGGGAGGAGTGAGTGGCCCGGAAGTGATACCCGGCGCTCTCCACGTCGATGCCCACGCTGTCATACACCGCCGACGCCATCTGGCAGGCCAGGAAACGGCTCCAGATCAGTTTATAGAGGCGGTACTGCTCCTGGGTCAGGTCCTTGCGCACCTGCTCGGGGGTCAGATTCACGTCGGAAGGCCGGATGGCTTCGTGGGCGTCCTGGGCCCCCGACTTGGTCTTATAGTGCCGGGCTTTGCCGGGATAGTAGCTCTCGCCGTAGCGGCCCAGAATAAAATCCCGGGCGGCGGCGGTGGCCTCATCGGAGAGGCGGAGGGAGTCGGTTCTCATGTAGGTGATGAGACCCACGGTGCCCTCTCCCGCAATGTCCACGCCCTCATAAAGCTGCTGGGCAATGGACATGGTCCGCCGGGGGGTCATGTTCAGCTTGCGGCTGGCCTCCTGCTGGAGGGTGGAGGTGGTAAAGGGCGGGGCCGGATTGCGCTGCTTCTCCTGCCGCTTCACCCCCCGCACCGTAAAGGGAGACTCCTTGACGGCATCCACCACCACCTGCACTTCTTCGGCGCTGTGGAGCTCCATTTTCTTCTCCCGGCCATGGAAGGACGCCTTGAACCGGCCCACGTTGGGGGCGATGCGGTCCAGCTCCACATCCAGAGACCAGTATTCCTGGGGCACAAAGGCGCGGATCTCCTCTTCCCGCTCGGCCACCAGACGGGTGGCCACAGACTGTACCCGTCCGGCGGAGAGTCCCCGGCGGATCTTCTTCCACAGCAGCGGCGAGAGCTGATAGCCCACGATACGGTCCAGAATGCGCCGGGCCTGCTGGGCGTCCACCAGATTCTGGTCGATGGCCCGGGGGGCGGCAATGGACTCGTTGACCACCTTCTTGGTGATCTCATTGAAGGTCACCCGGTAGGTCTTGTCGTCCGGAATGCCCAGCAGTTCTTTCAGATGCCAGGAAATGGCCTCTCCTTCCCGGTCCGGGTCGGTGGCCAGATAGACCCGCTCGCTCTTTCCCGCCGCCTTCTGGAGGTCCTCGATGACCTCCTCCTTGCCCTTGATGGGCTGATAGTCCGGCTCGAAGCCGTGCTCCACATCCACGCCCAGCTTGCTCTTGGGCAGATCGCGGACGTGGCCCATGGACGCCTTGACTTCATAGCCCGGACCCAGATATTTGCCGATGGTCTTGGCCTTGGCCGGAGACTCCACGATCACAAGATTGGTTTTCGCCACTAAAACTTACCTCCTATATGATACGGCCGCACTGCTGCGCCGTATGGGGAGGTCTCCGTCCTTCGCTTCAGCGTGCAAACGCCTCCCCGCTATGCCTTTCCAATGGTCCGCGA
This sequence comes from Candidatus Flavonifractor merdipullorum, assembly GCA_019114165.1. GTDB lineage: Bacteria > Bacillota > Clostridia > Oscillospirales > Oscillospiraceae > Pseudoflavonifractor_A > Pseudoflavonifractor_A merdipullorum. Next base: position 16,990 of record DXGA01000045.1, read on the forward strand.
CGCCCGGAACCGGTTTCCGCCCGCCGGCGTCACGAATCCTTCCACCTGTAACATGGTCAGCTCGGACAGCACCTGACGGGCCGGCCATCCGGTCCGCTCCACCAGCTCGTCGGGGCACAGGGTCTCATTCCCCAGCGCTTCCAACAAAATCCGCTGCTCCTGGCTGACTTCCTTTGTACAGGTCTCTTGGGTACTATAAGCGCTTTCCCGGTTCTTGTCAATCCTTTTGTCAGTCTCTTCCAAAACTCTGGCCGGATCCGGACGGGCGGCAAGTGTCAACCGATTGGGGTAGATATCCTGATATTCCTCCAGAATATCGGCCGCTTTACACACCATCTTGGCCCCGCTGCCCTGGATGAGGGCGTTGGTCCCCTGACTGCATCCGGCGTCCGCCGGACCGGGCACAGCAAACACATCCCGGTTTTCTTCCAGCGCGTGGCGGGCGGTGATGAGCGCGCCGCTGCGCCGTCCCGCCTCCACCACTACAACGCCCATGGAAAGCCCCGCAATGATGCGGTTACGGACGGGGAAATGTCCCCCAAGGGTGGGGGTTCCCGGGGGATATTCGGTGACCAATGTGCCCGCCACCCCCACATCGGCGAAGAGGTCGGCGCTGGACTGGGGCCATACCACATCGGTGCCGCCCCCCAGCACGGAGATCACTCGTCCCCCTGCCCGCAGCGCGCTGCGCACACCGGCGGCGTCGATGCCCTGGGCCACGCCGGACACCAGCACCACGCCCGCACGGGCCAAGCCGTCCGCCAGTTCTTTCGCCATCCGCCTGCCGTAGTCGGTACACTGCCGGGCGCCCACCAGTCCGACTGTGACCGCTTCGTCCACCCGTAAAGGTTTTCCCTTCACATAGAGCAGACAGGGCGGCGTGCGGATCTGCCGCAGGCGCTCGGGGTACTCGGCGTCCTGCATGGTGAGCAGCCGGATGTTCTCCCGGTCGCAGTCCTCCAGAATCCGGTCGGTACCGCTCAGGTCCTTATCGTACAAACTCTCTTTCACCAGACGCGGAAGGCGCAGAAGGTCATACTCCGCCCGGTCGGCAAAATAGACCCGCTCCGCCCCGCCGAAGTGTTCGGCCAGAAAAACCGCCTCGCCGGGACGCAGTCCCGCCCGGGTGGTGAGCCAGATCCAATACTTCAATGTTGCCATGGGAACGCCTCCTTTTTTCTCTCTTTACTGGAGTGCGATGCCATAGAAAATGAAATGCGATATAAAATTCTCTACCGGGCCATCTCCCACAATACCACTGACGCCGCCACCGCCGCGTTGAGGGATTCGCACCGGTCCCGCATGGGGATTTTTACCGTGCCGGTACAGCGCTCCAACGTGGCCTGAGAGACACCCCGCCCCTCGCTGCCGATGACCACCGCCGTGCCCCGGAGGGAGATGTCGCGCACATCGGCGGTATCGTCCCGCAGGGCCGTGGCCCAGAGGGGAATCCCACTCTCGGTCAGCCGCTGAGTGAGTGCGTCCAGCTCCGCCGTCCACACCGGCAGACGGAAGCAGGCCCCCATGGAGGAGCGCACTGTTTTGGGGGAAAAGGGATCGGCACAGCCGGGGAGCAGGATGAGCCCGTCTGCCCCGAAGGCGTCGGCGGTACGCCAGATGGTACCCACGTTGCCCGGGTCCTGCACCCCGTCCAGCACCAGATAGGAGCCGGGCTGCACCTGCTGGGGCAGCCCCAGTTCCGGCGTGCGGCACAAGGCCAGTAAGTGCTGGGGGGTCTCCACCGTGGACAGATGCTCCATCAGCGCCCCGGGTACTTCCACCACCCGGGTGCCCTCCGGCAGGCCGTCGGGACAGGCCGTCCCCTCGGTATAGACCAGCACCTCCGGCGCGCCCTGCCAGCGCAGCGCCTCCCCCACCAGCTTGTCCCCTTCTACCAGAAAACATCCGCTCTTCCGGCGGTATTTCCGGTCGGTTCCAGTGCGGTGGAGGTGCTGCACCAGCGGGTTTTGCCGGCTGGTGATCCGCTCCGCTGCCATCAGAGATCGTGGAGCCGGTTGATGTACTCCATCCGGCCCAGAACGACCACCATACCCCCCGTCAGCGGGAAGTCGCCGCCGGGGGCGATGTTGAGGGCCTCGTCCTCCCCGCGGACAGCGATAATATTCACATGGTACTTGGCGCGCACGTTCAGCTCGGCCAGGGTCTTGCCCTTCCAGCTCTTGGGGGTGGTCAGCTCCACGATGCCGTAATCGTCGGAAAGCTCAATGAAATTGAGCACGTTGGAGCTGGACAGGCCCTGGGCCAGCTTCAGGCCGGTCTCATACTCGGGGAACACCACCCGGTCCGCCCCGATCTTCTCCAGCACCTTGCGGTGCACATGGCTCTGCGCCTTACAGATCACCTGCTTGAGTCCCAGTTCCTTGAGATTCAGGGTGATGAGGGCGCTGTTGCCGATGTCGTCGCCGGTGGCCACCACCGCGCAGTCGTAGTTGCGGGCGCCCAGCGCGCGCAGAACCGTGGCGTCCCGGGCGTCGCCCGTCACCGCATGGGTCACCTGATTGGCCACCCGCTGGATCTTCTCCGCATCGGTGTCCACCGCCAGCACCTCGTGACCCAGGGTGCACAGCTCGGTGGCCACCGCGCTGCCAAACCGGCCCAGGCCAATGACAATAAACGTCTTCATAACGATTTACCTCCCTGACAAACGCCTTGCGCCTGTCCTTATCCGATCATAAATTCCACGCTGGGATAGCAGATCTTGGCCGTCTGCCGGTCCGCCGCAAAGGCAACCGACACCGAGAACACACCCACACGGCCCAGATACATGAAGAGAATCAAAATAGACTGTGAGAACCGGTGCAGGCCGGGCGTGATACCCGTGGTGACGCCCACGGTGCCCAGCGCCGACGCCGTCTCAAAGGCGCAGTCAATATAGGGCAGGCCCTCCACCGTGGTGAGCACGATGGACCCGGCCAGGAACAGAAACAGCATAACCAGCGCCAGACTCATGGCGCTCATCACCTTCTGGGTGGGGATGGTACGGCCTTGCAGGGTCACCTGATCCCGGCCCCGGAGATTGGCCCGCAGAGCCAGCATCAGCACCGCCACCGTCACCGTCTTGATGCCGCCGGCGGTGGAGCCGGAGGAGCCGCCGATGAGCATGAGCACGATGCTCACCGCCTTGGTCTCGTCGCTCAGTCCGCCCTGACCCAGCGCGTCAAATCCGGCGGTACGCAGGGTGATGGACTGAAAGATGGAATTGAGCAGCTTCTGCCACAGGGGCATGTCCCCCAGGGTGGCGGGATTATTGTACTCCGCCGCCAGCACAAAGAGCATACCGCCCAGAATGAGGCAGAAGGTCACCGTCAGCACCGTGCGGCTGTACAGGCTCAGCTTCTTCCAGCTTTTGGCCCGAATCACGTCTTCCCACACGAAAAAGCCCAGTCCGCCGATGACGATCAGCCCGCCGGTGGTGAGCAGGATCACCGGGTCGTTATTGAGTCCCGCCAGACTGCTGAAGGCGCCGTACTTCTCACCCACCACGTCAAAGCCGCCGTTGCAGAAGGCCGACACCGCGTGGAAAATGCTGGCCCAGATGCCTTCCGCCAGGCCCAGCTTGGGAATGAACCGGGTGGCCATCAGCACCGCGCCGATGCCCTCAATGATAAAGGTGCCCATCAGCGCGTGGCGCACCACACGCACCACGCCCTCCATGTCGTTGAGGTTCAGGGTGCTCACCATCACCAGGCGCTCCGAAAGTCCGATCCGCCGGTGAAGGGCTAAAGAAAATATCGTAATAATGGTCATCAGACCCAGACCGCCAATCTGAAGCATCAGCAAAATCACGATCTGACCAAACAGGCTCCACTGCACGCCTGTGTCCACCAGAATGAGTCCGGTAACGCAGGTGCTGGAGGTGGCGGTGAAGAGGCCGGTAAAGAATCCGGCGCTCTGCATATCCTTCGACGCAATGGGAAGGGTCAGCAAAAGCGCACCCAGCAGGATGATCCCCGCGAAGGAGAGCGCCACCACCCTGGTAGCGTTCAATCCGCGCCGGGCTGCAAATCGCTCCCGCAGGCGCAAGAGTAAGTTCACGTCCAAGCTCACAAAGCTCCTTTCACACACAGCTTTCCGCTTTGTACCCTCAATGGATGACGTAGAAAGGCATACCGATGGACACATCCGCCAGTATGCCTTTCCAGAGCCGGCGGAGCCTCCTCCGCCGTTTCTTCTATTGATTGATCCGGCGTACCATCCCGGAACGCCGGGACGGGATTCCGTGTCCCCTTGCGGCAATCAGTAGAGCTTGGCTCCGGCAGGGATGCGGTCGTCCACCATCAGGCAGTGGAGCTTCTCCACGCCCTCCTCGTGGTGGATGGCGGAGATGATCATACCGCAGGAGTCGATGCCCATCATCTTGCGGGGAGGCAGGTTGGTGATGGCAATCAGGGTCTTGCCCACCAGCTCCTCGGGCTCATAGGTATCGTGGATGCCGCTGAGGATCACGCGGTCGGTGCCGGTGCCGTCATCCAGAACAAACTTGAGGAGCTTCTTGCTCTTCTTCACAGCCTCGCACTCCTTCACCTTCACGGCGCGGAAGTCAGACTTGGAGAAGGTCTCGAAATCCACCATGTCGGCAAAGAGCGGCTCGATCTCCACCTTGGAGAAGTCGATGGGCGCGGCGTCCGCGGCAGGGGCGGCGGCCTTCTCTTCCTTCTTTACGCCTTCGGGCTTCATGGTGGGGAAGAGGATGACCTCACGGATGGTGTCGGAGTTGGTGAGCAGCATGACGCAGCGGTCGATGCCGATGCCCAGGCCGCCCGTGGGCGGCATGCCGTACTCCAGCGCGGTGATGAAATCGTCGTCCATCATGCCGGCCTCGTCGTCGCCCTTGTCCCGCAGCTCCACCTGCTTCATGAAGCGCTGGCGCTGGTCGATGGGGTCGTTGAGCTCGGAGAAGGCGTTGCCCATCTCGCTGTGGCAGATGAACAGCTCGAACCGCTCGGTGAGGCGGGGATCGCTGGGGGAGCGCTTGGCCAGGGGGGACACGTCCACGGGGTGCATGGTGATGAAGGTGGGCTGGATGAGCTTCTCTTCCACCTTCTGGTCAAAGCACTCGTACAGGGCGTTGCCCCAGGTCTTGTCGGCCGTCTCGGGCAGCTCCACACCGATGGACTTGGCGGCGGCCACGGCCTCCTCGTCGGAGGTGATGGCCATGAAGTCGATGCCGGTGTACTGCTTGACCGCCTCGTGCATGGGCAGACGGGGCCAGCCGGGGGTCAGGTCGATCTTCTCGCCCTGCCACTCCACCTCATAGGTGCCCAGAATGCTCTTGGCAGCGGAGGAGAGCAGATCCTCGAAGAGGTCCATCATATCGTTGAAGTCGGCGTAGGCCTGGTAGAGCTCCACGCTGGTGAACTCGGGGTTGTGCTTGGGGTCCATGCCCTCGTTGCGGAAGATGCGGCCGATCTCATACACCCGGTCCATGCCGCCCACGATGAGCCGCTTGAGGGGCAGCTCGGTGGCGATGCGCATATACATATCGATATCCAGGGTGTTGTGATGGGTCACGAAGGGACGGGCGGTGGCGCCGCCGGAGATGGTGTTGAGCACCGGGGTCTCCACTTCCATATAACCGCGGTTATCCAGGAAGTCGCGGACGAACTTGATGAACCGGGAGCGGATGACAAAGTTCCGCTTCACCTCGGGATTGACGATCAGGTCCACATAGCGCTGGCGGTAGCGAAGCTCGGTGTTGGTCAGGCCG
>DXGA01000046.1 GCA_019114165.1 Candidatus Flavonifractor merdipullorum
CTGGCCATCCAGGGCGCTGCCTGGGGCCTGGCTGTGGGCCTGATCCTCTTCTTCCTGCTTTGGGAAAAGCAGGATAAAAACGTCCCCGCTGAAACTGCTGCAAAGTAAAAAAAGCGTAAAAACGTTCAAAACATATGTGAGGCATTATTTTTTGAAAGGAAGCGTTAGTTATGGCACTCATGACAGGTGAACAGTACATCGAAAGCATCCGCAAGATCCCCATGCAGATCTACATGTTCGGCAAAAAGGTCGAGAATCCCGTGGACGACCCCATCCTCCGCCCCTCCCTCAACTCTGTCCGCATGACCTATGACCTGGCCCAGATGCCCGAGTATCAGGACCTGATGACCACCATCTCTCCCGAGACCGGCGAGCGCATCAACCGCTTCACTCACATCCACCGCTCCACCGAGGACCTGCGCAACAAGGTCAAGATGCAGCGCCTGCTGGGTCAGAAGACCGCCGCCTGCTTCCAGCGCTGCGTGGGTATGGACGCCTTCAACGCCGAGTACTCCACCACCTATGAGATCGACAAGCGCTACGGCACCCACTATCACGAGAACTTCAAGAAGTTCATGCTCTACTGCCAGGAGAACGACCTGACCGTCGACGGCGCCATGACCGACACCAAGGGCGACCGCTCCAAGGCCCCCCATGAGCAGGCCGATCCCGACCTCTTCCTCCACGTTGTGGAGCGCCGTCCCGACGGCGTGGTGGTCTGCGGCGCCAAGGCCCACCAGACCGGTATCATCAACAGCCACGAAGTCATCGTCATGCCCACCATCTCCATGGGTCCCGACGATAAGGACTACGCCATCTCCTTCGCCGTGCCTCTGGACACCGAGGGCCTGTACATGATCATCGGCCGTCAGAGCTGCGACACCCGCAAGCGGGAAGGCAGCGAGATGGACGTGGGCAACGCCGAGTTCGGCGGCGTGGAAGCCCTGACCGTCTTCGATCACGTCTTCGTGCCCAACGAGCGCATCTTCCTCAACGGCGAGACCGAGTTCGCCGGCATGCTGGTGGAGCGTTTCGCCGGCTATCACCGCCAGAGCTACGGCGGCTGTAAGGTTGGCGTGGGCGACGTTCTCATCGGCGCCGCCGCCGTGGCCGCCGACTACAACGGCGCTGCCAAGGCCAGCCATGTGAAGGATAAGCTCATCGAGATGACCCACCTGAACGAGACCCTGTACTGCTGCGGCATCGCCTGCTCCGCCGAGGGCTATCCCACCGAGAGCGGCAACTACATGATCGACCTGCTGCTGGCCAACGTCTGTAAGCAGAACGTCACCCGTTTCCCCTATGAGATCGTCCGTCTGGCCGAGGATATCGCCGGCGGCCTGATGGTCACCGCTCCCTCCGAGGCTGACTTCCGCGATCCCAAGCTGGGTCCCGTCATCGACAAGTATCTGCGGGGCGTCAACGCCGTTTCCACCGAGAACCGTCTGCGCATCCTGCGCCTCATCGAAAACCTGTCCCTGGGCACCGCTGCCGTCGGCTACCGCACCGAGTCCATGCACGGCGCCGGTTCTCCCCAGGCTCAGCGCATCATGATCTCCCGTCAGGGCAACCTGGCCCACAAGAAGGCCCTGGCCAAGGCCATCGCCCACATCAAGGAGGACTAATCGTCCGTCCCTTCCGGCGGGATAAAGGGAGCTGAACAGGCACGCTGCGGAGGCTTCCTTCGCAGCGTGCCTGATTTCTTCCGATAACAGCAGAAAAGGAGGCTTTTGCCCATGTATCCGGAGATCGAAGCGGTACTGGATGAACACGTAAGACCTCTCCTCCGCGCCCATGGCGGAGAGATGGAGGTGCTGGAAGTGGAGAACGGCATCGTCCGCTTCAAGATGAAAGGCCAGTGTGCCGGCTGTCCGGCCGCCGACCTGACCACCGAGGAGCTGATCCAGTCCACCCTCGTCGAACACCTGCCCTATATCAAACAGGCGGTGCTGGTCCATGAGGTCAGCCCCGATCTGCTGGAACAGGCCAGGGCCATTCTGAGGAATCACCATGCCTGAACGTCTGGAGATCGGCGTCCGCTACTGCGGCGGATGCAATTCCCGCTATGACCGGGTGGCCGTGGTGAAACGTCTGGCCGCCCTCCTGCCTGACTGCGACTTTGTCACCGCCGAAGCGGGGAAACCCTATGGGGCGGTGTTGGTGGTGTGCGGCTGTCCCAGCCGCTGCGCCAGTGTGGAAGGACTGACCGTCCCCGCTGAACGGCTGCTCTATCTGGGCGGCTGGGAGGACCTGCTGCCCATCCGGGACGCGCTGAAAAAAGCGCTGGACGGGCCACGGGTCCAGACCCTGGACCGGGACGGCGTCATGGCATTGCTCCCCCATCGGCCTCCCATGCTGCTGGTGGACAGGGCCTCCCGCGTGGCGCCCGGCGTGGAAGCCGCCGCACAATTTGCTGTGGACCGGGAGCTGCCCTGTTTTGCCGGACATTTTCCCGGCGACCCGGTGCTTCCCGGCATCTATCTTCTGGAGTGCATGGCCCAGACCGCCGATCTGCTCCTTCTCTCCCTGCCCTGCTACGCCGGATATACCCCCCTCTTTATGGGGGTACGAAAGGCCCATTTCCGGGCCAAGGTGCTCCCCGGCGATCAGCTGGATATCCACGCCTCCCTGCTGGAGGAGCGGAGAGAATTGGGCTACGCCCTGTGCCGGGGGCAGATCCTCCGGGGGGATACCCTGGTGGCCGACGCGGAATTACAGCTCTCCATGCAGCCCCCTGCCCCAAGTGATTCATAAAGGAGAAACTGTCTCATGTCATACGCCATGAAAGCGCCCGCCCGGTACAGTCAGGGACCGGGGGAACTGGACCAGCTGGGCCGCGCGGCCAAAAAGCTGGGCGAAAAATTTCTGGTCATCTGCTCCACCAATAACCAGGCCCGGTTCGGCCGCCGGGTGGAGACCAGCCTGACCGAGCAGGGAAAGGAAGTCCTCTTCACCCCCTTCCACGGAGAAGCCACCAAGGCGGAGGTTTTTGAAAAAATGGACCTCTGCAAGGAAAACGGCTGCGACGTGGTGGTGGGCATGGGGGGCGGCAAGGCGCTGGATACCGCCAAGGCGGTGGCGGAAAATCTGGGCCTGCCCTGCGTGATCCTGCCCACCGTGGCCTCCAACGACGCCCCGTGCAGCGGCGTGGCCGTTCTCTACAACGAGGCGGGCGTGGTGGTCAAGGCGGTGCTCATGCGCCGTAACCCCGATCTGGTGCTGGTGGACACCGACATCATCGCCAACGCGCCGGTGCGGCTCTTTGCCGCCGGACTGGGTGACGCCCTCTCCACCTGGTTTGAGGCAAGAGCCTGCAAAAAAAGCGGCGCCCGCACCATGGCCCGGGGCAACGTGTCCAACACCGGCCTGATGATGGCCCGCCTCTGCTACGATATCCTGATGGAAAAGGGCCGCGCCGCCCTGGAAGCCGTCAAGGCCCATCAGGTCACTCCCGAGCTGGAAGACGTGGTGGAAGCCTCCATTTACCTCAGCGGTCTGGGCTTTGAAAACGGCGGTCTGGCCGCCGCCCATGCCGTCAACGACGGCTTTGCCCAGGCGCCTCAGGCCCACGGCATGTACCACGGCGAGAAAGTGGCCTTCGGCACCCTGGTCCAGCTGGTGCTGGAGGGCAGCGTGGCCGAAGAGCTGGGACCGGTGCTCGCCTTCCTCAGGGACACCGGCCTTCCCATGACCCTGGCCCAGCTGGGCATGGACCAGCCCGACCGGGACATTCTGAAAAAGGTGGCCGAAGCCGCCTGCGTCCCCACCCAGTCCACCAAAAACCTCCGGGCGGACATCACCGCCGATCAGGTGCTGGAAGCCATTCTGGAGGCTGACCGCATCGGCCGGGACTATCTGGGGCGCTGAATATTTCATCTGCAAAAACCTTCCATTATAACCCATCCCAAACTGGGAACAGGAGTGAATGATATGAACTGGAAGACCTATTATCAGGAACATCTCATGTCCGCTGAGGACGCTGTGAAGCATATCCATTCCGGCGACCGCGTCGTGGTGGCCCACGCCTGCGGCGAGCCCTCTTATATCATCGACGCCATGGTGGCCAACGCCGCCGCCTATGAGAACGTGGAAATCGTCCACATGGTGGCCATGGGCAAGGGCGAGTACTGCAAGCCCGAGTACGCCAAGAACTTCCGCCACAACGCTTTCTTTGTGGGCGGATCCACCCGGGCCGCCATCGAAGAGGGCAGAGGCGATTTCACCCCCAGCTTCTTCTTCGAAATCCCCCGCCAGTTCTCCGGCAGCATGCCGGTGGACGTGGCCATGGTTACGGTGACGCCCCCCGATGAGAACGGCATGTGCTCTCTGGGCGTGTCGGTGGACTACACCCTGGAGGCCGTCAAGCAGGCCAAGCTGGTCATCGCCCAGGTCAACCCCCAGATGCCCTGGACCGGCCCTTACAGCCTGGTGTCGGTGAAGGATCTGGACTGCATCGTGGAGCATGAGGCCCCCATCATTGAGCTGGCGCCGCCCAAGATCGGCGAGGTGGAGAAGGCCATCGGCGAGAACTGCGCCTCCCTCATCCCCGACGGCGCGACCCTCCAGCTGGGCATCGGCGCCATCCCCGACGCCGTCCTCCTCTTCCTCAAGGACAAGAAGGACCTGGGCATCCACTCCGAAATGTTCTCCGACGGCGTGGTGGAGCTGGCCGAGGCCGGCGTCATCACCAACGCCAAGAAGACCCTCAATCCCGGCAAGTTTGTGGTTGCCTTCCTGATGGGCACCCGCCGGCTCTACGATTTCGTCAACCACAACCCCGACGTGGAGCTGCGCCCGGTAGATTACGTCAATAACCCCTTCGTCATCGCCCAGAACGACAACCTCATCTCCATCAACTCCTGCGTGCAGGTGGACCTGATGGGTCAGGTGGCCTCCGAGACCATCGGTCCCAAGCAGATCTCCGGCGTGGGCGGTCAGGTGGACTTCGTCCGCGGCGCGTCGGCCAGCAAGGGCGGCGTGTCCATCATGGCCATGCCTTCCACCGTCAAGGGCAAGATCTCCAAGATCGTTCCCCTGCTGGATGAGGGCGCCGCCGTCACCACCAGCCGCAACGACGTGGACTACATCGTCACCGAGTACGGCGTGGCCGCGCTGAAGGGCCAGACCCTCCGCCAGCGCGCCCGCAACCTCATCGAGATCGCCCACCCCGATTTCCGCGATGCGCTGAAGGCCGAGTACGAAAAGCGCTTCCACACGCCCTACTAAGAAAAAACGTCCATGCCCGGCGTTTCTCCGGAACCTCCCACCGGAGAGGCGCCGGGCGTGCCCAAATCTATCCATGCGAGGAGAAATGCATCATGACCAACCTGGAACAGTACGATAAGCTCTTTCTCACCTCCTTTCCCGTCAAGCGCAGCGATCTGCCCACCCTGAAATACCGCGGCATCAAGCAGTGGGATTCCGTGGGACACATGGACCTGATGAGCGCCATGGAAGAGGTCTTCGGCATCAACCTGAGTACGCTGGATGTGCTGGATTTCTCCTCCTACGAGAAGGGCAAGGAGATTCTGGCCAAGTACGGCGTGGAGATCTGAGACCATGGAACGGCTTCGCTCCATTGAGCCGCTGGCAGAGAGCAACTGCTATGTGCTGGGTGAAAAAGGCAGGTGCGTGGTCATCGACCCCAACAGCCCGGTGGTGGAGGGGATGATGACCCAGCGGGGCTGGCAGCCGGACTATTTTATCCTCACCCACGAGCACTGCGACCATATGGCGGGACTGGAAAAGCTCCGCGCCCGGTGGCCCAGGACGCCCACCGTATGCACCACGCTGTGCAGCGTTGGCATCCAGAGCCCCCGGCTCAACATGACCAGCATGATGGAGGTGTACCTCACCTTCCGGGGAAAACAGGGGGTTCACTATCCGCCCTTTGTCTGCCGGGAGGCGGAGGTCACCTTTTCCAAGCCCTGCACCCTCTTCTGGCAGGGCCATACCCTGCGCTGTGTGCCCCTGCCCGGCCATACCCCGGGCAGTATGGGCATTTTTCTGGATGAGATCACCTTTTTCTCCGGGGACTATCTCCTGCCCGGAGAGGACGTGATCCTCCGGCTCCCCGGCGGCAGCCAGCGGAGCTATGAGCTTGAGACCTTACCCTTCCTGCGCACCCTGCCCATCGGGCTGGAGATCTGCCCCGGACACGGCGCGCCCTACATCCGCATCAGGGAGGAGAATACCTATGGATTGGAACCGGCTGCTCGGTCTTGATCCCTACGGGCTGGACCGTCAGGCAAAGCGGGACCTCTTTACCCAACGGATGGGAGAACTGACCGCCTTTCACCGCGCCCACTGCCAGCCCTATGGAAAACTGCTGGACGCCCTGGGGCAGGGGGATGCGCTGTCTTCTGCGCCGGAAGAGACTCCCATGGTCCCGGTCTCCTTGTTTAAGGAGATGACCCTGCGCAGCGTGCCGGAAGAGGAGGTATTCAAGACCATCACCTCCTCGGGCACCACCGGACAAAAAGTTTCCCGCATCGATCTGGACGCCGCCACCGCCGCCAATCAGCAGCGGGTGCTCTCCCACATCGTCTCTCACTTCATCGGCCCCAAACGCATCCCCTTCCTGGTCATCGACTCGCCGGAGGTGCTGCGCAACCGGGCCATGTTTTCCGCCCGGGGGGCCGGTATTCTGGGCTTTTCCATGTTTGGCTCCAAGACGTGCTACGCCTTAAATAAGGATATGGAGCTGGATGTGGAGGGGGTATTGGCCTTTCAGGAGCAGTACGGCAATGGTCCGGTGCTTCTCTTCGGCTTTACCTACATGATCTGGCAGCACTTCATCCGGGCGCTGGAGGAGCGGGGGTTGCAGCTCTCCCTTTCTCAGGGCGTTCTCATCCACGGGGGCGGGTGGAAAAAGCTCCAGAATCAGGCGGTGGACCGGGACACCTTCCGCGCCCGGGTGCAGAAGGCCACCGGCGTGAAAACCGTCAGCGACTACTACGGCATGGCCGAACAGACCGGCTGTATTTACATGGAGTGCCCCATGGGACACCTCCACGCCAGCATCTGGTCGGACGTCATCGTCCGCCGTCCGGAGGACTATGGGGTATGCCAGGTAGGGGAGCCAGGGGTGCTGGAAGTGCTCTCCCTGCTTCCCGAGTCCTACCCGGGCCACGCCATCCTCACCGAGGATATGGGCGTGCTGCTGGGGGAGGATGACTGTCCCTGCGGACGGCTGGGCAAGTATTTTGCCATCACCGGGCGGGTGCCCAAAGCGGAAGTAAGGGGGTGCAGCGATACCTATGGCGGATAAGATCACCTTACTGGCCGGAACGGCGCAGCCGGTCAACACACCCTTTTCCACCTTTTCGCCGTTAGCGGTGGATTTTCTGGACGCTCTCTCCCGCACCATCCGGGCGGAAGAGAAGGGCGAGGAGATCGCCGCCTTTGGCTTCTGGTGCCGCCGCGCCCATGTGGAGGGGCTGAAAAAGCGGCATAGCTGTCCCTTCCCCCGGCTGGGACGGGGACTGATTTTCCATCTGGCGCCCTCCAACGTACCCACCATGTTTGCCTACTCCATGGCGCTGGGGATGCTGGCGGGCAACGGCAATCTGATCCGCCTCTCCCAGCGGAGAGGAGAGATCGAAGGGCGGCTGTGTGACCTCATTGCCCGGGTGCTGGACCGCCCGGAATTTGCCCCGCTGAAAGAACGCACCGCCATCCTCTCCTGTCCCCGGGACAGCGGGACCATTTCGTCCCTGCTGTCGGCGTGCGACGGGCGGGTCATCTGGGGCGGCGACGAGACGGTGGCGGCGGTGCGCGCCCTCCCCATGCCCGCCCACGCCGTGGAGCTGGCCTTCCCCGACCGCTGGTCCATGTGCATCCTGTGCGAACAGGCGCTGGATCAAATGGACGGCGAACAGCTGGCGGGACTGGCCCGGCGCTTTTATAACGACACCTATCTCATGGATCAGAACGCCTGCTCTTCCCCTCAGATGGTGGTCTGGCAGACCGGCGGGGGAGGAGAAGATACCCGGAAACGCTGGTGGGAGGCCGTGGCCGAGGAAGCCCGCCGGCGGTATCCGCTGGGCCCCTTCCAGGCGGAGCGGAAGTACGAGCGGTTCTGTCTGGCCGCCATGGAGACCGGCTGTGTGGCCGGGCTGGACCGGTACGGCGGAAATCTCCTCTATGTGGCCCGGCTCTCTCAGCTGCCCGATGATCTGACCACCCTCCGGGGCGGGTTCGGACTCTTCTTCCAGTGGGAGAGTGAAACGCTGGAGCCCCTGCTGGACCGTCTGACGCCAAAGGTGCAGACCATCGCCTGCGCCGGGGTGGACGGTGTGTCCCTGGCCCAACAGCTGGCCGGACGTCAGGCGCGGGGTGTGGAGCGCATCGTGCCGGTGGGGCAGGCGCTGGAGATGGACACCCTCTGGGACGGACACGATATCATTGCGGAACTTTCCCGCATCCTTGCCGTGGAGGTGTAATATGGAACGCTTCTCTCTCTTCCGGCATGCGCCGGACCGGTTACTGGCCATCAACGAGGACGGAACCCATCTCTCTTACCGCGATCTGGAGGAAGCCGCGGCCCAGCTCTCCCGGTGGGCGGGCAGCGGAAAACTGCTCTTCCTCCTGTGCGAAAATACACCCGGCACCCTCCTGGGCTATCTGGGCTGTCTGCGTACCGGACTGGTGCCCCTGCTGCTGGACGCCCACATGGATTCCGCCCTCTTTGCCCAGCTGCTGGACTGCTATCACCCTGCCTTTGTCTACGCCCCGTCGGACTGCGCCCTGGTGGAAGAGATGGGACAGCCGGTGGGCGTTATCCGGGACAGCGCCCTCTATGCCACCGGGCGGGAAGGCCCCGCCCTCCATCCCGACCTGGCCCTCCTGCTTACCACCTCGGGCAGCACCGGAAGTCCCAAGCTGGTGCGCCTGAGCGAGACCAATCTGATGGCCAACGCCCAATCCATTGCCCAATATCTGGAGCTGGACCAGCACGAGCGGCCCATTACCTGCCTGCCCATGAGCTACTCTTATGGGATGTCCATCGTCAACAGCCATGTGCTGGTGGGGGCGCCCATCCTCCTCACCCGGAAGGGACTGCTGGAGCGTGGCTTCTGGGACTTTGCCGCCAAAGAAGGGGCCACTTCTCTGGCGGGCGTGCCGTATACCTATGAGATGTACCGCCGCATCGGTTTGCAGGAGATGGATCTCCCCGCCCTCAAGACAGTGACGCAGGCGGGCGGAAAGCTGACGTTGGCCCTCCACCAGAGCTTCGCGTCCTGGGCGGAAAAGACCGGACGGCGCTTTTTCGTCATGTACGGCCAGACCGAGGCCGCGCCGCGGATGGGCTATCTCCCGGCGGAGCGGGCGGTGGAAAAGTGCGGCAGCATGGGTATCCCCATTCCGGGCGGTACCTTCCAGCTGCTGGACGTACAGGATCAGGTCATCCAAGAGAGCGACACCGTGGGCGAGCTTTTGTACCGCGGCCCCAACGTGGCCATGGGCTACGCCCAGCAGGCGGACGACCTGGCCCTGGGCGACGAATGGGGGGGCGTGCTCCACACCGGCGATATGGCCAAACGGGACGCCGATGGTTTTTACTACATCGTGGGGCGGAAAAAGCGCTTTTTGAAGCTCTACGGCAACCGGGTCAATCTGGACGAGCTGGAGCGGATGCTGGCCGAGCCCTTCCCCGGGGTGGGCTTTGCCTGCACCGGTCACGACGACGATCTGCGGATTTTCTCCGATCTGAAGGACGAGACCCAGATCCGGCAAGCCGAAGACTATCTGGCCCATCGGACCAATCTGCCCCATAAACTGTTCCACATCATCCCGATCGACGCCATCCCAAAAAATGAGGCGGGCAAGACCCTGTATAGCCGTCTGCCCGATTGAGATTTGAACGGGAAACGCGTTCTCCTTCCATGGGAAGAGAGGACGCGTTTCTTTTGTTCTATACGAAGATTTTACAATTCCTTGACAGTGTAATGATGGAATTCTCTCCCTACCTTAATATATAATGAAAGAAAAAGCAGTGACTGCCTGGTGTTTGCTCCGCGTGACAGGAATGGTTCCTGCCGCGTTTTTCTTTATCGGCAAGATTTTTTTGCATTTCCCCCGATTCTGTGCAGGAAGCGCCGTATCCTACGCAGGCAGGGGGGTGGAGGGAAAGGGTATGGGTCATCAAGAGCATGAGATCATCCGTCTGGTGAGCCGGGCGCAGCGGGACCAGCAGGCCGCAGACCACTTTATCCAGCAGTATATGGGCTTTATCCGCAGTGAGACGGTAAAATTCACCCACACTGCCCCGGAAAACGGACACGAGGACGAGCTGAGCATCGCCATGCTGGCCTTTTACGAGTCCATTCTGAGCTATCAGAGAGGAAAGGGGCCTTTCCTGCCCTATGCCGCCAGGAACATCAAAAACCGTCTCATCGACCACTACCGCCGGGAAAAAAGACACATGGGCGTGCTCTCTCTCCACGCACCCGACGGAGAGGAGGAGGCGCGCGCCTTGCTGGACACCCTTCCCGACCAGACCGACCACTGGGAGGGGTATGCCCTCAAAGAGGCCAGCCGGCAGGAGATCCGGGAATTCGGACAGCGGCTGGAAGCCCTGGGCCTCACCTTCGGCGACGTGGCCGACAACTGTCCCAGGCAGGAACGCACCTTTGCCGTCTGCCGCCGGGTGCTGGACTACGCCCGCAAAAATCCCCGGCTGCTCCGGCGTTTGGAAGAGAGCGGACGGCTGCCCATGAACGAGCTGGCCCAGGGGGCCGGCGCGGAGAAAAAAACGCTGGAGCGGCATCGCAAATATCTGGTTGCCCTCCTGCTGGCCTTTACCAACGGCTACGAAATCATCCGGGGCCATCTCCGACAGATGGGCTCTGCCAAAGGAGGACGGGGTGCATGAAATATCTGGTGATGGAGACCCATCCGGCCTACGCCGTGCTTCTGGATGAGGAGGGGCGTTTCCTCAAGGCCGCCAATCTGGGCTATCAGGTGGGCGACCGGGTGGAGGAGGTGGTGGAGCTGAACGTGCACAAGCCCAAAGCCTACCCCTGGGCGAAGGCTGTGACCGGACTGTGCGCCGCTGCGGCCTGCTGCTGCCTGGCCTTTTTTGGGTACTATCAGCCCAATTACACCCCTTACGGCACCTTGCGGATCCAGATCAATCCAGACGTGGAGCTGACGCTCAGCCGCACCGAGCGGGTGCTGGCCCTGGAAGGCCGCAACCAAGCGGGCGCGCGCCTGGTGGAGGACTACGACTATCAGGGCAAGACGCTGGAAGAGACCGCCATGGACCTGATGGAGCGGGCCGTGGAGATGGGGTACCTGGAGAGCGGCGACACCGTCTCCATCACCGTGGAGAGCGGGGACGGAGCCTGGAAGACCCGGGAGGAGACCGAGACCCTTCAGACCTTGCAGGAGGCATACGGAGACTGGGCCTGCATCCGGCTGAGCCGGGACGATCTGCCGGAGCCGTCCCCTTCCGCACCGGCGGTCACCGCCACCCCCACGCCCGTACCGACTCCCGCCGCGTCCGCCCCGGCAGCCACGCCCGGACCGGTCTCTACCCCTGTTCTCACGCCGCCGCCCGCGCCAACGCCCGCGCCCAAACCGACACAAAACGCCACGCCCAAACCAACGCCAACGCCTACCCCAACGCCCACCCCTGTCCCCACTGCCGTGCCTGAGGATGACGACGATGACGACTGGGACGATGATCTGGACGACAGCGGCGATGATGACGGCGACGACGATACCGACGATTGAATTTTTCAAAAAAATTTTTTCCCCGACCCCGGTTTTCTCCCGGCGCCTCCGTATCCTGCAAGTGTAAACAAAAAACCAGTACAACGGTTTTGAACGTTAGAAGGAGATGAATGATATGAAAAAGAACAACATGAAACTGTCCGCCCTGGTCCTGACCTCTGTGCTGTCCCTCTCCCTGCTGACTGCCTGCACCCAGAACGCCGGCACCGCTGCCGCCCCCAGCCTTACGCCCGAATCTCCCGCCAACAGCGTGGGCACCGTCCTGCTGAGCGTCAATCCCGAGATCGAGATGGATTATGACGACGACGGCAACGTGGTGGCCCTCACCGGGCGCAACGCCGACGGTCAGGCGGTGCTCCAGGGGTACAGCGGCTATGAAGGCCAGGCCTGCACCGCCGTGGTGGCCCAGCTGGTGGAAAAGATCGACCAGGGCGGTTACTTCGACGCCACCATCGACGGCCACGAGAAAAATATCGTCCTGAAAATGGCCCGTGGCTCCCAGACCCCCGACGACGATTTCCTGGAGGACCTGGCCGAAGCCGTCCGGGTGGTGGTGAAGGAGGATCAGATCGGTTCTCAGACCCTGGCCCTGGATGACGACGACTACGACGATGTGTACGGCGATCAGGGTTACATCAACGCCGCCGCCGCTCAGTCCATCATCTCCGCCCAGATGGGACGGGATGACCTTCAGTTTGTGGAAAAAGAGTACGACCTGGACGACGGCGATTACGAAGTGGAGTTCGTGATGGACGGCGTGGAGTACGAATATGAGGTCAACGCCGTGACCGGCAAGGTCACCGAGATAGACGTGGATGTCCAGAACGACGATGATCGGGACGATGTCTACGACGACTACGACGATGTGAACGACCGGAACGACGACGCGGATGATGTCTACGACGACTACGACGATGTGGACGACCGGAACGACGACGCGGATGACATCTATGACGACCATGACGATGATGACGATAACGACGATGATAACGACGATAATGATGATGACGGCGACGATGACTGGGACGACTGAGCATCAGGACGGGACCGCCTGTTCATCATAAAAGGGAAAGGGACGAGCGCTGCACCGCTCGTCCCTCAGTTTGTCGAAAAAGAAAAGCACCATGCAAGAAAAAAGAAAGCGCCTGCGTGGACGCGGGCGACCACAAGGGTCGCCCCTACAGGGTGGGCGGAGCAGTCACCGTTGCCCCGCCGAGGGCGGCGGGGCCCACAGAGAAAAACAAGGAAACATTTGTGGGCAGAGGGGAACCGTCACCCAAGGTTCCCTCCTCGCGGCATAGCCGCTGCGGCCTACGCTAAAAATGTGCCACTGGCACATTTTCTTAACGCTGCGGCACCTGGGGAAAGTGCAGAAGGGGGGTATCCCCCCTTCCTTCGCCTTTGGTTCCCCCCTCGCGGTTGCCCAGAGCAACCGCTGCGGCCTCCGCTAAAAATGTGCCACCGGCACATTTTCTTAACGCTGCGGGGGCCTGGCGCCGCCCGCGTAGGGCAAATCAAAAAATGATATTGCGAAAATCTGTATTCTTTTTCGCAGATCACACCAGACTTCTTTGACAGACTGAGGGACGAGCGCTGCACCGCTCGTCCCTTTTTGCATATATGCAGTTTAGTTGAATTTGTAGATCTTGCGGGCCAGATGGTAGAGCCGCACCGAAAGCCGCCGGCCCTGATAGCCCGGGATATTGGAGACCGCCGAAAGGGCGCGGTACTTCATCTTGTGATAGAGGTGCCGGTCCACCGTGCGCAGATACTCCCAAAGCTCGGTCCGCTTGCCCAGCGCCGCCGGGGAACCGTCAATGATGAGGAACACCGAGGAAATGGTGAGCATCATGGACAGGTAATTGAACATATACCGGCTCAGCTTGGGCTGACGCTGCCGCACTTCGTTGAGGTCGTGGGCGTCGATCATGATGCGGGTAATGCGGACCTGCTGGTCCACGCGGCCCACCATCACCTTTTCGTTGACGCTCTGGTCGGCACGGCCGATGAAGTAGCGGTACAGGTCCAGATCCATGTAGTACATGGTCTTCACATAGGGGAGGGGCTGATACACGAAAATGTTGTCCACATAGAAGGTGTGCTTGGGCAGCTCGATGCCGCAGTCCCGCAGCAGCTGGGTGCGGTAGATCACCGAATGCATCAGCAGATACTGGGACGGACGGAACCGGCCGATCTCGTTCCAGGTGAACACCCGGTTGCGGGGGAAGACGTTGGTATACCGCATGACCTTCTGGGTGTTGTCCTCCACATGCTCATAGACATAGTTGCAGATCATCATATCCAGCGGATGGCCCTTGCGGATGAACTCCCGCAGCTTGTCCAGCACCTTGGCCAGGGCGTCGGCGTCCAGCCAGTCATCCGAGTCCACGACCTTATAGTAGACGCCGGAGGCATTGCGGATGCCCTGGTTGACACCTTCGCCGTGTCCGCCGTTCTCCTGATGGATCACCCGGATGATGTCGGGGTACTGCTGGGCCCAGCGGTCGCAGATGGCGGGGGTATCGTCCTTGGTGGAGCCGTCGTCCACCAGAATGATCTCGATGTCCTCGCCGCCGGTGAGCAGGGTCTCGATGCAGTGGTCCATATAGGCCGCGGAGTTGTAGCAGGGTACGGCAAAGGTGATGGTCTTCTGATTGTCCATGGGGCTCACACACCTTTCTCTTGGAGCAGCTCGTCGCACAGCGCCAGGGCGCGGGCGACGATGGCGTCCATATTGTAATACTTATATTCCGCCAGACGGCCCAGCAGATGGAAGTCGCCGTGGCCCTCCGCCAGCGCCCGGTAACGGCCGTAGAGGGCGTTGTTCTCCGGGTTGATGATGGCGTAATAGGGGGTCTGCCCTTCCTCGCCGGTGTAGGCGCGGGAGATCTCCTTGGCAATGGTGGTCTTGCCGGGGCGTACCTGGCCGGTGAGGAGCTTGAACTCGGTGATGCGGGTCCACGGCTCACTGACGGTATAGTTGACGGTGGCATGGGACTGCCACTGGTCCACGTCGTAGGTCTCGAACTGGAAGTCCAGCGTCCGGTAGGGCAGGCGGCCGAACCGGCAGCCGAAAAGCTCATCCACCGCGCCGGTATAGATGACCGGTCCGGTAAAGGGCGCGCCGTCCAGCAGCACGCCGCCCTCTTCGGGCAGTTCCATCCGGCTGGCCGCGTCCACCCCCAGCTCCACCGTGATGTTGGGGTGGTCCAGCAGGCGCTGGAACAGGGCGGTATAGCCCTCCAGCGGCATACCCTGATAGGGGTCCTGGAAGTAACGGTCGTCCCGGCTCAGGAAGACGGGCACACGAGCGGTGGTATTGGGGTCGATCTCTTCCGGCTTCTGGCCCCACTGCTTCATGGTATAGTAAAGGAAGACGTGTTCATAGACGTAATCAGCCAGGGCGGCGATGTCCGGGTCGGGGTTCTGACGCAGCTCCAGGATGGTCACTTTCCGCTCGGGACCGTAGGCCTCCAGCAGCTTCTGCTCCAGCACCTCCGCCTTTTCCAGGCCGAAGGCCAGCATAAGGCTGGTCAGATTGAAGGGCACCGGCATCTCCACGCCGTAGACATTGGCCACCACCCGGTGCTGATAGTCGCGCCACTGGGTGAAGCGGGACAGATAGTCGTATACCCGCCGGTCGGACGTATGGAAGATATGGGGACCGTACTGGTGGATGAGCACGCCGGCGTCGTCCAGACAGTCGTAGGCATTGCCGCCGATATGGTCCCGGCGCTCCAGCACCAGCACGCGTTTCCCGCCCCGCTCGGCCAGTTCCCGGGCGGCAACCGCGCCGGCAAACCCTGCGCCGATGACCAGGCAGTCATAGTTCTGATCCATTGGGATACACCTCATATTCTCTCTTGCTTGGTGGGGAATCAATCCCTGCCAGTAAGAGTTTACCACATTCCCGCTCCAAAGAAAATGGGAAAAGGGTTTAAGTTTTCCTTAAATCCGCCGTTGGAACTGGGCGGCTCAACGGCTGGAGCTGTCGATCTCCTCAAAGCGGACCTCGTGGTCTCCGCCGGCGAAACAGTCGCTGTAATGGTCCATGGCCTGCCGGATGACCTTCACCGCGCCGGCCCGGTCGTTGACCTCGCCGGCCACGGTCTCCTTGCCCTCCAGAGATTTGTAGATGGAGAAGAAATGGGACATTTCGTCAAAAATATGAGAGGGCAGTTCCGAGAGGTCGTTATAGCCGTTATAGGTGGGGTCGCTGAAGGGGATGGCGATGATTTTCTCATCCCGTTTTCCGCCGTCTCTCATGTCGATGTAGCCGATGGGATAGCAGCGCACCAGCGTCAGGGGGTCCATTTCCTCCGAACAGAGGACCAGAACGTCCAGCGGGTCGCCGTCATCGCCGTAAGTGCGGGGAATAAAGCCGTAATTGGCCGGATAGTGGGTGGAGGTGTGGAGCACCCGGTCCAGAATGATCAGACCGGTCTCCTTATCCAGTTCATACTTCTTTTTACTGCCCTTGGGAATCTCAATGACAGCGACAAAATCCTCCGGCTGGATGCGCTTGGGGCTGATATCATGCCATATGTTATGCATTAAAAATGTCTCCTTTCGGTTAACTGGAAACTTGTTTATTTTTTGGACGATAATTGTATAAAATGACGATACACAATCAGGTGTGTTCCATTATAACCTGCTTTGGTGTAAAATACAAGACGGTGCCTTCCGGGTATCCGCCCAGCACCTTCCAGAGCGAAAGGAGCCTATGGATGATGAATGATATTCTGACCAGTCTGCACCGGCGCAAGTCGGTGCGGGTCTTTACCGGGCAGCCGGTGGACCACACCCTCAAGATGCAGATCCTGGAGGCGGCCGTACAGGCCCCCACCGCCGGCAATCAGCAGCTTTACACCATCCTGGACATCACCGACCAGGACCTGAAAAACACCCTGGCCGAGACCTGCGACCACCAGCCTTTCATCGCAAAGGCGCCGGTGGTGCTGATCTTCTGCGCCGACTGCAAAAAGTGGTACGACGCCTATCTGGAGGCGGGCTGCATCCCCCGGAAGCCGGGGGCCGGCGATCTGCTGCTGGCGGTGGATGACGCCCTCATTGCCGCCCAGAACGCCGTGGTGGCCGCTGAAAGCCTGGGACTGGGTTCCTGCTACATCGGCGACATTATGGAGCGCTGCGAGGACCACCGGCGGCTGCTGCACCTGCCCCGCTGGGTGTTTCCGGCGGCCATGCTGGTCATCGGCTGGCCCACCATCCAGCAGCAGGAGCGGGAAAAGCCCCAACGGGTGCCCATGGAATATATTGTCCGGGAAAACGCCTACCGCCCCCTGACCGGGGCAGACCTGCGCGCCATGTTCGCCGGACAGACCGGCGTTATGGACTGGGACAGCTGGATGACGGCTTTTCACAACCGCAAGTATGACTCGGATTTTTCCCGGGAGATGAGCCGTTCCGTGGCCCGGTATCTGGAGGATTTCGCGCTGGAAGAGGAGGAAAAAAGATGATCCATCTCTACTGCGGCGCGTCCAAGGGAAAGACCACCGCCGCCATGGGCCTTGCTCTCCGGGCGGCCGGACACGGAGAACGGGTGGTGATTGCCCAGTTCCTCAAGTCGGGAAACAGCGGGGAACGGAAGATCTTGGCGGCTCTGCCCAATGTGACCCTGATGCCCGTGCCGGACGCCATGAAATTTACCTTCCGCATGACCGAGGAGGAAAAGAAGGAGGAAGGGGAGCGTCAGACTCGACTGCTGACCGATACCCTCCGGGAAGGGGAGAAGGCCAAGCTGGTGGTGCTGGACGAGCTGTGCGCCGCGCTGAACGCCGGAATGGCGCCCTTAGCGCCGGTGCTGGCTTTTTTAGACGGACATAAAGAGACGGAAGTGGTCATCACCGGCCGCAATCCGCCTCAGGAACTGGTGGATCGGGCCGACTATATCACCGAAATGGTCAAACGGCGGCATCCCTTCGATCAGGGCCTGCCGGCCCGCAAAGGCGTGGAATGGTAATGAAAAAAACGGCGCTTCCACGGCATTTTTTTGTATAGCATGTGAAAGGACAGTGGATTTTTTCGCTGTCCTTTCTTTCATTTTACACATAATCTTTTCGAAAAACCCTGACTTTGGAAGAAATTGCCCAGAATCACTCAGAAAATGTTATAATGCATAAGTATAAAAACTTTCTATTGCATTTCTTTGGACAAATGGTATAATTTCTTTATGCTAAACCTTTTAGGAGGGAACTAACATGGGCTACAAATATGTTTATCAGTTCAGCGAAGGCAACGGCAGCATGCGGGAGCTGCTGGGCGGTAAGGGCGCCAACCTGGCTGAAATGACCAATCTGGGCATGCCCGTACCCCAGGGCTTTACTGTTACCACCGAGGCCTGTACCCGGTACTATCAGGATGGCCGTACCATCGCCCCCGAGATCCAGGAGGAGATCCTGACTTATCTGGCCAAGCTGGAGGAGATCACCGGCAAGCAGTTCGGCTCCGCCGAAAACCCCCTGCTGGTCTCCGTCCGCTCCGGCGCCCGGGCCTCCATGCCCGGCATGATGGACACCATCCTCAACCTGGGCCTGAACGATACCGTGGTGGTGGGCTTCGCCAAGAAGACCAATAACCCCCGGTTTGCCTATGACTCCTACCGCCGCTTCATTCAGATGTTCTCTGACGTGGTGATGGAGCTCTCCAAAAAGCGCTTTGAGGAAATCATCGACGAGGTCAAGGCCGCCAAGGGCGTCACCCAGGACGTGGAACTGGACACCGACGATATGAAGGGTCTGGTGGACCGCTTCAAGGCCTTCTATAAGGAAGAAAAGGGCGAGGACTTCCCCCAGGACCCCAAGGTCCAGCTGATGGAGGCCGTCAAGGCCGTGTTCCGCTCCTGGGATAACCCCCGCGCCAACGTCTACCGCCGCATGAACGAGATCCCCTACGACTGGGGCACCGCCGTCAACGTGCAGTCCATGGTCTTCGGCAACTCCGGCGACCGCTCCGGTACCGGCGTGGCCTTCACCCGTAACCCCGCCACCGGCGAAAAGGCCCTCTTCGGCGAGTACCTCATCAACGCCCAGGGCGAGGACGTGGTGGCCGGCGTCCGTACCCCTTCCCCCATCTCCAAGCTGAAAGAGGAGATGCCCGAGGTGTACCAGCAGTTCGCCGATACCGCCAACAAGCTGGAGCAGCACTATAAAGATATGCAGGACATGGAGTTTACCATCGAAGATGGCAAGCTGTACATGCTCCAGACCCGCAACGGCAAGCGCACCGCCGCCGCCGCCCTGAAGGTGGCCGTGGATCTGGTGGACGAGGGTATGATCGACGAGAAGACCGCCGTCCTCCGCGTGGAGCCCAAGCAGCTGGATTCCCTCCTCCATCCCCAGTTCGACGCCGAGGCCCTCAAGAAGGCCGCCGTCATCGGCAAGGGCCTGGCCGCCTCCCCCGGCGCCGCCTGCGGCCGTGTGGTCTTCACCGCCGAGGAAGCCAAGGAGTGGCACGATAACGGCGAAAAGGTGGTCCTGGTCCGCCTGGAGACTTCCCCCGAGGACATCGAGGGCATGCAGGTCGCGCAGGGCATCCTGACCGTCCGCGGCGGTATGACCTCTCACGCCGCCGTGGTCGCCCGCGGCATGGGCACCTGCTGCGTGTCCGGCTGCGGAGAGATCGTGGTGGATTACGCCAACAAGAAGTTTACCCTCTCCGGCAAGGAATATCACGAGGGCGACTGGATCAGCCTGGACGGCTCCACCGGCAACATCTACGGCGAAGCCATCCCCACCGTCCCCGCCGACGTGTCCTCCGGTGATTTCGGCCGCTTCATGACCTGGGCCGACAAGTACCGCCAGCTCCAGGTGTACACCAACGCCGACACCCCCAGAGACGCCGCCCAGGCCCGCGCCTTCGGCGCCGAGGGCATCGGCCTATGCCGTACCGAGCACATGTTCTTTGAGGGCGAGCGCATCAAGGCCATGCGCGAGATGATCGTGGCCGACAACACCGCCGACCGTGAGAAGGCCCTGAAGAAGATCCTTCCCTATCAGCAGGGCGACTTCGAGGGCCTGTACGAGGCCATGGAGGGCCACCCCGTGGTCATCCGCTTCCTGGATCCCCCGCTGCATGAGTTCCTCCCCACCAAGGAGGAGGACATCGCCGAGATCGCCGCTGATCTGGGCATCACCGTGGAGAAGATCAAGAACGTCATCTCCTCCCTCCATGAGTTCAACCCCATGATGGGTCACCGCGGCTGCCGTCTGGCTGTCTCCTATCCTGAGATCGCCGCCATGCAGACCACCGCCGTCATCAACGCCGCCATCAACGTCCAGAAGAAGCACCCCGACTGGACCCTGGTGCCCGAGATCATGATCCCCCTGGTGGGCGAGGTCAAGGAGCTCAAGTACGTCAAGGACGTGGTGGTTTCCACCGCCGACGCCCTCATCGCCGCTTCCGGCGTGGATCTGAAGTATGAGGTGGGCACCATGATCGAGATCCCCCGTGCCGCCCTCACCGCCGATGAGATCGCCGCCGAGGCCGAGTTCTTCTCCTTCGGCACCAACGACCTCACCCAGATGACCTTCGGCTTCTCCCGCGACGACGCCGGCAAGTTCCTCAGCTACTACTATGACAACAAGATCTACGAGTCTGATCCCTTTGCCCATGTGGATCAGAAGGGCGTAGGCAAGCTGGTGCAGATGGCTGTGGAGCTGGGCAGAAAGACCCGTCCCGAGATGCATCTGGGCGTGTGCGGCGAGCACGGCGGAGACCCCACCAGCGTGGAATTCTTCCATGCCGTGGGCCTGAACTACGTCTCCTGCTCTCCCTACCGCGTGCCCATCGCCCGCCTGGCCGCCGCCCAGGCCGCCATCAAGAACCCCCGCAAGTAAACCCATGTACCATGGCATGATTTGACCGTGGAGGTTCCTGTCTAAACGCCAAAACCCCCGTACATTTCCAATTGGGAATGTACGGGGGTTTTTCATATCCTCTCGTTTGCCTTGTTACTCCCCGGCAGGTTTGGGCAGAAATCGGGCCGCCGCCAGTCGGTGGAAAATTGCCGCGAATACCAGGCCGAATGTTACGCCCAGCAGGGTGTCCACGATGCGCAGGATGACCGCACCATGGAGCCCATAGATTCCGATGGCCAGCATCAGCGCACCAAAGCAGTTCATTGCCGTCTTATACCGATAGTCCGTACAAAAGCCCAGACACAGTCCTCCCAGCGGCCCCATCAATGGACGCAGGGCTTCCGGCATGAGCAGGTAGAAGAGGAAAAAGGCGCAGGAGCCTGCGACCGCACCCACGATCCGCTGCCAAAAGCGGGTGAAGGTATTGCCGCGATACGGATATTCCGACAGCAGCGATGCGCAGGCAAATCCCATCCACATAAACCGTTCCACGCCAAAGACCTGACCGGCAGTCAGCACCAGACTCACCCCCAGCGCCATGCGCAGCTGCCACAGGAAGAGAGGCGCGGACGGATCGAATGCCCGCACCACATGGTGAAAACGAGTGGTTTTGTGCTGATGCCGATGCCTGGCAAAGAGAATCGCTCCACAGATCAAATAACCGGCCAGCGCCAAAAGCCCCAGCGGGCCAGCGCCTCTCCGGCCACGGGATTGCCTGTCAGATAGATGTAAGCAAAGCTGTATAAACCGCCGTTGCCCATTTCAGGCCGCTGAGCCGTCATAGAAAGCACCGCAAAAAAAGCCGCAAAGTGCAGCGGAATGAGAAAGACCGGCGGGAGCACCGCCGCCGCGCTGGGTGCAAGCACCAGAATCGCCAGCACCGCCGCCAGGGTTATGAGGGAGTCGCCGATACAGTACTCGAAATTGACGAAACGGATGCCCAGCATCATACAAAATAAAACCACGGCCAGCGGGGTGTTGTCAGCGCCGAATACACTGGACAAAAGGCTGATAAACACAATGGCAAACGCAACGATCAGCGCAGAGCGCACGGCGATGGCAGTCCAATAATATCCTTTTTCCCCCCTTGTGTCACAAGCGGCGCTGTTCCGTTTGAGTATGGCGGGGTCCAACTGCAGCGCATCATAAAATTTCATCATGGGTATGTTCCTGTCCTTTCTCAATATGTGCAGCCAGTTTATCTGCATAGTACATAAACGCCTCAAAATCTTCACCGGAACTTCGCCACAGATCATAGAAGGGCTGCAGGATGCTTTCATATCCCTTTCGCAGTTCATCAAGACCGGTTTCCGTGATAAACAGCTGGTAGCTCCGCTCGTCCTTTGCCTGCCTCTGCTTGCGGATGCAGTTTTTTTCATACAGCGTTTTCAGGCAGCGGCTTACCGCTTCTTTTTTCATGCCGCTGCTTTTTCCAAGTAAAACGGGCGTATTTTTTTCAGGATGTAAATACAGATGCGCCAAAAGCTCACATTCACTGGCAGTCAATGCGGATTTGCGTACAGGCAGCAGGGAGCGCATGATCTTTTGCATCTGCTGCTGATAATGCATCATATCTGTCCACTCCATTGATGTTCCTCCTATATAGTTAACAATGTTAAGTATATGCGGAACAACGCCGTTTGTCAATGGCCGCGGCAAAGTAAGGGCGCGCCCGGCGTCGCGCTTTGAATCGCGCGGGGCGTTTTCTCTGCGGAGCGGCGGGAAAACATGGTGGTTATCGTCTGTACAAAGTCTTTGATTGGATGGTAGAAGAGATAAAAGCTCCCCCCGATTTATCATAAATCGGGGGGAGCGGCTTGTGGAAAAAGTCTGTGGTCGCCCGCGGCTATGCAGGCGCTTTATTTTTTGCATGGTGCTTTACTTTTGCGGCAGCCTGAAAACTTATCGATGGTCTATGGTATATCCGTTTATGGTGAGATGGGCCACCGGGGTTCCCAGGTCGTCGGTAACGTCCACGGTATAGAGGCAGGTGGCGCGCCCCGCCTTCAGACAGCGGGCTTCCGCCAGGAGGACTTTCCCCCGGGCAGCGGAGAGAAAGGTGACGGAGACCTGCTGGGTCACGGTCACCCGGGTACTATGCCCGTTGGCGGCCACGGCAAAGGCAAAATCCGCCAGAGTAAAAATGGCCCCGCCCATGGGAATGCCGTTGGCGTTGAGATGGACCGGACGGATGGGCATGGAGCAGCGGGCATAGTTGGGTTCCGCCGCGTCGACAGTGGCCCCCGCCGCCTCTGCGGCAAAACGGTCGGCGGTAAAGCGGGTGCGGATTTGGTCAAGGGTGGGCATAGGGACGCTCCTTTCCCGGTGTCGTCAGCTTATTCTGTGATCCCGGCTTCCGCCATCCATGGCAGGGCCTGGACCTCCTCCAGCAGCGCCGCGCCGTCGGAAATGCGGTGGGCCTTGCCGTCCAGGGTCACCCAGCAGTAGTGTTCGTTGCTGGAGAGGTTCACTTGATAGGACGGCCCCTCCTCCGGAAGGACCCAGATCGAAATGTGAAGATAGGGGTCGGTGATCTCCATATTTCCGGTGGAGATGGTCCCTTTGGACATGGAATACCTGCCCATGCACTGGAAGAGGGCTTCTTCCATCTCCGGCGTAAGGTCATCCCCCGAAAGGCTCCACCGGTTTTGTACGCCGTCTTTCTTGGTAAGGATACTGATGGTGCCCACATGGGCGTTCTCTGTGGGGATGGGCCGGGTGCCGGTGTTGTGCCACGCCCAGAGGGCGCACAGGACCGCCACCCCCAAAAGGACCGCCGCCACGACCCAGCGCTTTGCGCGTTTTTTCTCGTTCATGCATCCATCCCGCCTTTCATCTTTCATCGCGAAAATGGCGAAAACTGCAAAAACTCTGCCGGCCTCCCCACCTCCTCTATGGCTCAGCCTTTTTCGTCCACCAGCATGAGACAGCCGTCGGCGTCGTAGCGCAGACGCTGGATCTCCGCCTTGGTGTTGCGCACGATATCATCCATCCGGATGGCCTCGGTGATATTGGCCACAAACGTATACGCCACACCGTGGCGCTTGGCACGGCCGGTGCGGCCGATGCGGTGGGTGTAATTCTCCATCTCGTCGGGCACGTCATAGTTGAACACCGCGTCCACGTCGTCGATGTCCAGACCGCGGGCGGCCACGTCGGTGGCCACCAGCACCGCCAGCTGGCCGCTCTTGAAGCGCTCCAGGGTCTTTTCCCGCACCCGCTGCTGGATGTCGCCGTGGATGGCCTCGCAGGTGATGTCCCGCATCTTCAGAAGGCCCGCCAGACGGTCGGTCATATTCTTGGTGTTGCAGAACACGATGGCCCGCTCGTAGCCGCCGTGGGTGATGAGAGCCACCAGCGTGTCCAGCTTCTGCTCCCGCTCCTCCAGGTCGATGCGATACTGGGTGATGTCCGGCTTGGACTCCTCCACCGGGCGGACGGTGATCTCCACCGGGTCCCGCTGGTACACCCACGAGATGTCCATCACTTCCCGGCTGATGGTGGCCGAGAACATACCCAGGCTCTTGCGGTGGGGGATTTTATCCAGAATGTGGGTCACGTCGCGGACAAAGCCCATATCCAGCATCCGGTCGGCCTCGTCCAGCACCACCGTCTCCACATGGTCCAGCCGGACGGTGCGCCGCTTCATGTGGTCCATGAGACGGCCCGGGGTGGCCACCACGATCTGGGGCCGCTTTTTGAGCTGGGTGATCTGCTTGTCGATGGGCTGGCCGCCGTAGAGGCACACCACCCGCACCCCTTCCTTGAAGGCGCACAGATCGCGGAGCTCGTCCTGGATCTGAATGGCCAGCTCACGGGTGGGGGCCAGTACCAGAGCCTGCACCTCGCTGCGCTCCGGGTCCACGTGCTCCACCATGGGGATGCCGAAGGCAAAGGTCTTGCCGGTGCCGGTGGGGGCCTTGGCAATGACGTCCTTCCACTCCATGAAGTAGGGGATGGCGCCGGCCTGTACCGGCGTGGCCTGCACATAGCCTTTCTTCTCGATGGCCTTCATGACGGCCTCGGAGAGGCCCAGGTCTGCATAATTGACAATGCCGTTTACTTCTTCGCCGTTGATTTCCATTTCGACTTCCTTTCTTTCCGCCCGATCCAAGGTCCCCATCCATCAGGCGCAAAGTCCCGGAACGCCGCTTTTCCCCGGCGCGACCTCAAATCTGCAAAACCGTTCTTAATGTTATGAATCTATCCTATAGAGTAGCATAGATGCGGCAAAATTGCAATCCGTGGGGAGGAAAGTCGGATGTTCTCCCAAGGCGTCGAAGCCCCGGAACGCCTTATTTGCACGAAAGTGTGCAAAGTGGGCGGCCATATAGTTATAGTAATAGTAATAGATATAGTCATAGTCATAGTTATAGCGCCCCGTCGTGGGGCGGCGGACAGAAGGGTTTCGTCATATAGCAAAAAAGAACGGGAAAAATTTCTTTACTTTTGTGCACAGTGGTGATAAAGTGGTAGAGACCAAAGCCGGTTCTTTTGCCAATGGTGCAGTTCTCCCGTATGGAGCATTGGGTGGTATCTGTGTGTGGGTACTCCTGATAAAGTTTTCCTGATACATCGCGGAAAACTCCATATTTTTTCCAAAAACGGATGCGCGCTCTTGACGGCTTGCAGAGAATGGACTATACTGCCTGTGTCAAGCAGAGAGGCTCGATCCATGTTTTTGGATCGGGCCTCTTTTGTCGTTTG
>DXGA01000047.1 GCA_019114165.1 Candidatus Flavonifractor merdipullorum
TCGGTGTAGCCCAGAACGCCCTTCAGCTCGCCCTCGGAAGCGGCCTTCATAGCGGCGCAGATCTCCTCGTAGGTGGCGGGCTTGGCCAGGTTGACGGTCAGGTCAACGACGGACACGTCCAGGGTGGGAACACGCATGGACATACCGGTCAGCTTGCCGTTCAGAGCGGGGATAACCTTGCCCACGGCCTTGGCAGCGCCGGTGGAGGAGGGGATGATGTTGCCGGCAGCAGCGCGGCCACCACGCCAGTCCTTCATGGACACGCCGTCAACGGTCTTCTGGGTAGCGGTGGTGGAGTGAACGGTGGTCATCAGGCCGTCGGTGATGCCGAAAGCGTCGTTCAGGACCTTGGCGATGGGAGCCAGGCAGTTGGTGGTGCAGGAAGCGTTGGACACGAACTGCATGTCGCTGGTGTACTGGTCCAGGTTGACGCCGCACACGAACATGGGGGTGTCATCCTTGGAGGGAGCGGACATGACGACCTTCTTGGCGCCAGCCTTCAGGTGAGCCTGAGCCTTCTCCTTGGTCAGGAACAGGCCGGTGGACTCAACAACGTACTCAGCGCCCAGCTCGCCCCAGGGGATGTTGGCGGGATCGCGCTCAGCGAAAACGGGGATGGTCTTGCCGTTGACAACGATGCCCTTGTCATCGCTGCCCACCTCGCCGGCGAACTGGCCGTGCATGGTGTCGTACTTCAGCATATAAGCCAGATAGTCAGCGGGGCACAGGTCGTTGATGCCGACGATCTCGATCTCGGGATGATTGACGCTCGCACGGAAAACCATGCGGCCGATACGGCCGAAGCCATTGATACCAACTTTGATGCTCATTGGAATCTCTCCTTCACAAAGTTTTTGGTTGTGTTACCTTCGCGCGTACTTATTATATCTCAAAGAAGGAGAAAAGGAAAGAGGGCTTTTGCAAAAAAACTGTGAATTTCACAGAAAGCCCGGGAGCAAAATCGACAACATGAGACAAAATAACACATAAGGCGACGATTAAGCTTGTTGCGCGGGTCGGTATTTGCTATACTGAGGTCAGGTGAGAAAATTAGTGGCCTGCTGCATATGCTATGGAGGCGGTATTTCGGCCCAAAGAGGGAGGAGCAGAGTTGAAGATGGACGCAAAAGACTGGGTCCCGGACTTACTGGATGAGCTGCGCGAACAGATGGGAAACCTTTCCGCCGCGCTCCAACTGCTTACACCGGCGATCCGGGAGCAGGAGAACCGTAAATATGACCAATACCTGGCCATTGCCACCCAGAGTCTCTATCGGATGCTTCGCCTGATGCGCAGCGCCGATTTTGCCGATCAGATGGAGCGGGGCGAGGAACCGATGTTTCGGCCCGCTCCGGTGGACCTGGGCCACCTGTGCGATGAACTGAGCAAAGAGGTAGAATCCATTTACAGCCAGCTGGGCGGTACGTTTCATTACGAGTGGGAAGGGAAAAGCCCGATCCTGATGGCCGACCCCCATCTGCTGCGCCGGATGCTCCTCCTGCTGCTGGACAGCGCCCTGCGTGCCGCCGGTCCCCATGGCCGGGCCGCGCTCCGGCTGACCTATGACGGCGGCCGTGCCACGCTGACCGTGTGGGACAGCGGCCTTCTGGAAGAGCAGGGGGAGGACCCCATGGCCCGGCGGCCTGGTGATCTGGGCCTGGGTCTGAAGATTGCCCGTGAAATCGTCCGGCTCCACGGCGGTTCTCTGGTGGTGGAGCGGCGGCGGGAACCGGGTGGACGGGTGGTGGTATCCCTGCCGGTGAAGCCGGTAAAGCTGGGCGAACTCCACGCCCCCACCATGGGGTACGACCCCAACGGCGGCTTTTCGCCGGTGCTGTTGGAACTGTCCGACCTGCTGCCCCTTACCTTCTTCCTGCCCCAGAACGAAGAATAAGAAGAAACATCCGCTGCATTCCGGCATTTGCAACCGGTTTGCAGCGGACGTTTTTATCTGTGTCATTGGATCATACCAGGGCCCACAGCCACCGCAGGATAAACCGCTGGGTCCGGGAAAGGGAGGTTTGGAAGGCTTCGGCATAGTCTGTCACCTGATGACGGAGACGGTCGCATTCCTCCGCGGTGACGCCCTCCCTGCTGAAGGCCGCCTGCTGGGCCATGGCGTAACATACGGGCAAGGGCGGCGCGCCCCGGCGCTCCAGCGCCCTGACATAGCGGTAAAGGGCTTTGACGCTCTGGTTGGGATCTTTTTGGGCAAACCGCCGCCGCCGGAGGTACCGACACAGGACACGGCGGAGTACCACCCCTCCGATCAGTCCCAGCAGGAGGGCCGGAATGAGCAAAAGCTTCAGATCAAACGGGGCGACGGCCTCTGGGTGGGGCTGTGACGAGGTCTGAGGGGTTTGCGGCTGTGCGGACGGCGGCGCGGAGACCGGAGCCGACGGCGTGGGAGAAGGACTGGGGGTGGCCGAGGGCTGGGGGATGGCGCTGGTTTGGGTCTGGGTGGACAGGCTGTAACCGGGGGTCATATCCACCGGATACCATCCGTAGCCGCTCAGATAGATCTCCACCCAGGCGTGGGCGGCGGAGTCGGGGACGTCAGTGGAGCCGCCCTGACTGTACGCGGCAAAGCCGCTGACATACCGGGCGGGAATGCCCATGGCCCGCAGCATCAGCGTACCTGCCGAGGCGAACTGCATACAATAGCCCCGGTGACTTTCGTTGAGGAAGTAGAGCACATAGTCCGAGCCGTCAGGAGGTGGGGACGCGGTGAGGTCATAGGAGGCCAGACCCTTCAGATAGTCGGCCACCGCCTGGGCGGCGGCAAGATAGAGCTGGTTTTCGTTTTCCACCCGTCCGCCCGGCATATGGAGTTCCAGCGCGGCCTGACAATGGCGTTCCAGTTCTTCCACCATGCCGTCGGGCAGCTGGAGGTAATAGGTGGGCACGAATTGGGCGGCATAGGCCTGTTCTGCCTGGGCGGCTTCCCCGGAAAGGGGAACACACTGGGTGAGATCCAGCGCCGCCGGGCGGAAATAGAGGGTATGAGTGCGCACCAGCAGCGCCCGGGCCAGGGAGGCGTCGTCCTGAAATTGGGCGCCGCTCAGTTCGCCGGGCCGGGACAGCGGCTGATAGGGCAGATAGACGCAGCCGCCCGGGGCCGAGCGGTTTTCCACCGTGATGGCGTAATAGGGGGTATTTCCCGCCGTCAGTGCGGGGAGATTGAGGGGATTGGCGTTCAGATCAAAGGCAGTGCCGGGGGTAGTGAGGGAGCCTTCTTCGCTGATCCAGCCCTCGTAGGCCTCCTGCGGGAGAGGGGACCAGGCGTTGTTTTCATACACCGCCGCCGAGTAGCCCCGGAGGTAGAGCTGGCCCACATAGTCGGTCTCCACATGGAGGACGGTGTGGCCGTCAAAGGTCAGGGCCTCGCTGCCCAGATCCACATGGGAGGAGGAACCGGCGGCGGTGAGCCCCTTCCCGCCGGGCAGCAGGCGCAGACCGCTCAGGTCCAGCCCGGTGGTGAGGGCGGTAAAGCCGTTGGTCAGCGCGGTCCCGCCTGCCACGGCCCAGGCGGGGCGCTGGTAGGACGCGGGAGAAATCAGCGCGGTGAGGAGGGCCAGCACCAGCGCCACCGGCGCCGCCGCGCCCAGAGTCACCAGACCGTTATGTTTGGAATAGCGGGCGCGGACCAGACCGGCCCAAAGGAGGACCGCCAGTCCGCCCAGCAGAAACATCAGGGAGAGATGGTGGGGCAGCCGTCCGGCGGCCAGCGCGGGCACCAGAGGCAGCACCGAAAGACAGGCCGTCCGCCAGAAGGAGCGGCAGGAGAGCAGCGCCCAGCCGATGAGATAGCCCAGAACCAGAAGGGCTGACAGGAGAAAGAGGGTGACGGCCCACCGCCATTCTTCCTGGGAGAGCTGGGCAATGGGCATGATCTCCTGTATGCCGGGGAAGACCTGGGCGTAGGCATTGACCACCGCGCACTGGATGGACGCCCAGCCGGCATCGGTGAGGGTGCGGACCTGCCACAGCAGAAGCCCCATTCCTGTCACCCCTGCGATAAGCAGCGGAAAGCCATACCGGATGGGCAGGGAAAAGACGGCCAGATAGAAGAGCATAAAGAGGAGCGCGCCAAAAAGAAGCGCGCGGTTTTCCACCGCCAGATCAAAGGCAGTGGAAAAGGAGAACACGCTGCTCCCCAGAAGGACCCACAGCAGCAGCCCGTCGGCCAGCAGATCCACCGGGGTGTGCATATGAGGGCGCGGGCGTTTCATGCGGACCCTCCTTCCTGCCAGAGCCGGGCGGTCACATGGAAGCGGCGCACCGTACCCGTCCAGCCCGGGAGCTCCACCGGCACATGGTCCAGCGTGGAAGCGCCTTCCCCCATGGGGGTGGAGAGAATGCGCTTTATGGCGGACCGATAGGCCGAAGAGGAGCAGATATCCGCCCACTGCAAGCGTCCATTGCGGTCCATCCACAGGAGGAAATGCCGCTGCTCCCCCTCCAGAAGGCGGCGGGAAAGAGCCTGCACCCGGTCCAGCACCTGGTCCAGCACCTCCGGCGGGCCCACATGGTCAAAGGTGAGCAACATGGCCGATGGCACCTCTTCCAGCACCTCCCGCACCACCAGATCATCCCGGCGAGCGGAGCATTTCCAGTGGATGGACCGGAGGGGGTCGCCGGGGCGGTAATCGCGGAGCTCGTAATCCTCGCCGGGACCGCCCCCCGGACGGGGACGGAGCACCGGCTGTCTGACTTTCTCCCGGAGAGACTCGGGCAGCGGTCCGCCCTCCAGAAAGACGGGATACACCGCCGCTGCCGCCGGCGGCGGCAAGGTCAGCTTCCGGGCAAACAGGCCCAGAAAGTCCCACAGTCTCCCCCGTTCCACGGTACACACCACCCAGCCGCAGTGCTCCGTGGGGAGGGGGATGGTCTCGTGGTCGCCGCCGTCCTTCCGGGGCAGAGTCACCCGGCGGCGGAAGGACGTACCGGTCATGTGGTTTTCCACCGTCACCACGCAGTCAGTCCGAGTCACGGGACCGGCGGCGTGGAGGGTGAGGACGAAATGGGCCTCCTGCTCCCGTTCCGGTTCATTGGGGAGGGCGGAAAGGGAGAGAGACACGCCTTTCAGCAGCGGACGGCTGAGGACAAGAGAGGCCACGGGTAAAAGAAGGAGAAGCACCAGGGCATAGAGGGGAAAATAGTGGTCGGAGAGGAGAAAGGCCGCCGCCATGCCCAGCAGGAGCAGGAGATAGCCCGTGCGACGCAGGATCATAGCCCTCACCCCACCTGCGGGGGCTGCACCCCCTTGAGGACCGACAAAATGGGATGGGGCAGCCCCTCTCCCTCCACCCGGGGCGAGAGGATGAGGCGGTGTTCCACCGTGTCCCGGAAGATGAGCTGCACATCCTCCGGGATCACATAGGTCCGACCCTGGAAGAAGGCCGCCGCCCGCGCCATGGCCGCCACCGCCAGCGTGGCCCGGGGACTGGCGCCCTGGGTGATGAGGGGATGGGACCGGGTGGCGCCGATGAGGGAGACGATATACTCGATGACCGCCGGACTGAGGAAAACGGTATCGGTGGCTTTGCGCATCTCCTCCAGCGTCTGGGCGTCGGCCACCTGCTCCACCTGGTCCAGCGGGTTGCCCGACTGCTTACGCCGCAGCAGCTCGGCCTCTTCGGCGGGGGCGGGATAGCCCATGGAGAGACGCACCATGAACCGGTCCAGCTGGGAGTCGGGGAGGAGCTGGGTGCCCGACGCGCCCGCCGGGTTCTGAGTGGCGATGACCAGGAAAGGGCTGGGCAGGGGATGGCTCACCCCGTCCACCGTCACCTGCCCCTCCTCCATGGCCTCCAGCAGGGCCGACTGGGTGCGGCTGGTGGCCCGGTTGAGCTCGTCGGCCAAAAAGAGATTGCAGAGCACCGCGCCGGGGTGATATTCCAGCCGTCCGGTATTTTTATCATAGACCGAAAAACCGGTCACGTCGGAGGGCATCACATCGGGGGTGAACTGGAGCCGCTTGTAGTTGAGCCCCAGAGCGCGGGAGAAGGCCAGCGCCATGGTGGTTTTGCCCACGCCGGGGATGTCCTCCAGCAGGATGTGGCCCCGGGCCAGAATGGCCAGCATCACCCGGGCCAGCACCTGATCCTTACCAACCACCGCCTTCTGGACCTGAGAGAGAACGGCGGCGGCGTGATTTCGTTCATTCA
>DXGA01000048.1 GCA_019114165.1 Candidatus Flavonifractor merdipullorum
TACAGCTCCGACCACGCGGATACCGGCTTTTTCGCCATCTACACCGCCCTGGGCCGGGAGACCGAGCGGCAGGCGCTGGAGACCATCCGGAGCACCGTGGCCGACTTTGCCGACCACGGCATTACGGCCGAAGAGCTGGCCCGCGCCCAGGATCAGGCCCGCACCAATGTGCTCATGGGTCTGGAGTCCACCCAGGCCCATATGAGCGCCCTGGGCAGGGGAGAGTTGATGCTGGGCCGCGTCCTCTCCACCGACGAGGTGCTGGAGCGCTACGCCGCCGTCACCCGGGAGGATATCCGCCGTCTGGCGGAGCGGGTCTTTGATTTTGAACAGGTCTCCCTCTCCGCCGTGGGCCGTGTGGCCGACGAAGGGCAGTATCGGGAGACCCTGCGGGGGAGCGTCGCCCCCTGACTGTGTGGGGGACGGACACCGTGCCGTCCCAGCACTGTATCCTGTGGGCCCCGCCGCCCTCGGCGGGGCAAGGGTCGATGCAGACAATCCCTCTTCTCCCACAGACAAAAAGCAGCGAGATATGGAATCCATAACAGATTCCTACCTCGCTGCTTTTTTCATTCATTATCGGTTTTGCTTTTTCAAAAGCCGGATATCCCCGCCGAAGAAGGGGAGCACGTGATATTCCCCCTCCAGCCGGGAGGCGGTCTGGGCCGAATAGCGGCGGCGCACGTCGTCCATGGAGAGGTTGGAGGAGATGACGGTCCGCCGTCCGGCGGCCAGACGGCTGTTGACCAGGGTATAGAGGGAAGCCTGCACAAGAGGGGTGGTCATCTCGCTGCCCAGGTCGTCCAGAATCAGCAGATCGCAGCCCAAATAGCGCCGGGTCTCATCTCTGGCGTCCCGGACGCCCTCCTCGTCCCGGGAGAATTTCTGATCTTCAAACTTGGAAAAGATGTTGACGGCCGTGTCATAGACCACCGAAAAGCCCTTTTCCGATACCATCCGGGCGATACAGGCCGAGAGAAAGGTCTTGCCCAGGCCCGGCGCGCCGGTGAGGAAGAGATTGGGATAGGCGAACTTGGGGAAGCGGCTGGCGTAGCCGTAGCAGATATCCCGGATAAATTCCATCCGCGCCCGGGGGGACTCGGTCTCGCCGGGCCAGGGCTGGTCGCTGTAATAGTCCAGGGAAAAGCTGTCGAAGGACTGCTCCCCCAGGTCCAGCAGCTTGGAAAGTTCCTTGATCTGCTCCTCGGTGCACAGGGTGCGGAGGCAGGAACACATCTGGGTGCCCATCCAGCCGCTGTCGTTGCACTTGGGGCAGAAGGGGCGGTCGTCCAGGGCGTTGGCCGGGTATCCGGCGGCGCGGAGCAGCTCGGCCCGTTCGGCCTGCAAATTCTGATTGCGCGCCTTCACCTGGGCGATGGCGGGGACGGGGTCGTCCCCCTCCCGGAGGGAGGCGGCGATGATGCCCGCGATGGTGCGCCGCAGCTGCTGGTCGATCTGGGCGGTGCGGGGCAGTTTCTGATGGATCTCGGCCCGTATCGCGTCCTGATTGGCCTCCCGCTGG
The DNA here is from genome assembly GCA_019114165.1 of Candidatus Flavonifractor merdipullorum. Classification (GTDB taxonomy): domain Bacteria; phylum Bacillota; class Clostridia; order Oscillospirales; family Oscillospiraceae; genus Pseudoflavonifractor_A; species Pseudoflavonifractor_A merdipullorum. The sequence goes on from DXGA01000048.1 coordinate 1,523, forward strand.
GCGCGGCGCTGGGCCAGACGCTTGGTGGCCCGGTGGAGCACGTTGGGGTCAAAGGACATAGGTTACTCTCCTTCCTTGGCCTGCTGGGCCCGCAGATAGGCCCGCATCCGCTCCAGATCCTCCCGCACCCGGCGGTCTGCTTCACCCGGCGCGGCGGGGGCGGGCGGATTGACCGTAGGCGCGGCGGACTTGGACCGTCCGGAATCCTGCGCCCGGATGGCTTCCGGAGTGTGCAGGCCTTTTTGATGCCAGCTTTTCAGGATAGAATTCATATAGGGCCAGCTCATGGACTGCTTTTTCAGCACCGTGCGCTCGTAGGCCATGCGGATGACCTCGTCGGCAAAGCCCATCTCGATCCACTGGGTGAGATAGCGGCGCTCCGCGTCCACCGGCGGACGGCCCTTGATATCCAGCAAGGGCAGAATGGAGGCCGTGCGGGTGTTGAGAAGACTCTGACGGCGGAGATAGGCCTCCGCGGCGTCGGCGGTGTCAATGCCCTTCCGCCGCCAGGCAAAGCCCTCCTTGGAGATCTGCGCCATGCGGGGCTTTCTGCCCTCGCCGTATTTCCGCTCCATCTCCTCCACGCACCAGTTGACCAGCAGTAAAATCACCTCTGCGGGAAGGGCAAGGAAGTCGTACAGGGTATAGAGCTGCTTGAGGTCGGCGGCGGAGAGGATCTTGCCCAGGCGGCGCTGCACCTCGCTCACCAGCGCGGGGAAGGGAGAGTCCCTGTTCTCCAGCTCCTGGGCCAGATCGGCGGCAGTGTAGGTGGGCGGCTCCGGCGGCGGGAGTTGTGGCTCTGTCTCCGGTTCTTTCAGTTCCCGGCGGTCGGCCAGACCCAGCTTGACCAGGGCGTCAAAGGCGGCCTGGGTCCGCTCCGGCGGCCACTTGAGCACCTTGGCGGCATAGCCCGGCTGGAACTTGCCGTTTTGCCGGAGGAGATGGAGGTAGAGCAGGGCGCAATCCCCGCTGGACGAGGCCAGCAGACGGTCGGCGGCGTCGGTGGTGAGGGACAAAATAGCGCCGGGATAGAGCAGTTTACCAGCCATGTCCAAAGACCTCCTTTCCGGTCACAGATGCCCGCGGAGCGGGGGGACGAAATTTTGTCAACTAATATCATACCATGTTCGTCAAGACTATGGTATACTGTATTATTACAATTGGGAACTTTGGGCCTGATTTTACGGGCCCTTTGATAGAAACAGAAAAAACAAAACAACACGCGGGCACGCAACGCGATGGGAGGATTACCATGAGAAACCATATCAAAGTCAACATCGCCGGCCAGGAGTACAGTCTGGTCGCCGCCGAGGACGAAGCCTATGTCCGCAAGGTGGCCCAGCACGTGGACATCAAGGTGCGGGAAGTCATCAACGACGGCCGGGTGTCTCTGGCCAACGGGGCGATGCTGGCCGCGCTGAACATTGCCGACGAGTACTATAAAGAGCAGGAAGCCGCGGAAAATCTCCGCCGCCAGCTCAAGGAGTATCTGGAGGAGGCCACCAAGCTGAAAATGGAGCTGTCCGAGGCCAAGCGGGAAATTTTCAAGCTCCAGAACCAGAAGAAGTAACGCCGGATAGGAGGAGCCATGCTGGAATTGTTATCTCCCGCCGGGTCCATGGAGTCGGTCAGGGCCGCCGTGCAGAACGGCGCGGACGCCATTTACATGGGCTACGGCGATTTCAACGCCAGAAGAAACGCCAAGAATTTTACCCGGGAGGAGTTTGCCCAGGCGGTGGAATACTGCCACCTTCGGGGCTGCAAGGTCTATCTTACCCTCAACACCCTGCTCACCGACCGGGAATTGCCCCAGGCGGCGCCCTGTGTGGCCGACGCCTCCGCCCTGGGGGTGGACGCCGTGCTGGTGCAGGATCTGGGCGTGCTGCGCATGGTGCGTCAGGTGGCCCCTGACCTGCCGGTCCACGCCTCCACCCAGATGACGGTCCACAATCTGGACGGCGTGCGCCAGATGGCCGACTTCGGCATGACCCGTGCGGTCCTCTCCCGGGAGCTGTCCCGGGACGCCATCGCCCACATCTGCGCCCACTCCCCCATTGAGATCGAAGTTTTTGCCCATGGCGCCCTTTGTATGTGCTACTCGGGCCAGTGCTTCCTCTCCTCCCTCATCGGCGGGCGGAGCGGAAACCGGGGCCTGTGCGCCCAGCCCTGCCGCCTGCGCTATGGCTGGAACGGCAAGGCCGACGGCAACCCCCTCTCCTTGAAAGATATGTCGCTGGCCGGTCATCTGCGGGAGCTGCGCAAGATGGGGGTGGCTTGCGTCAAGCTGGAGGGACGGATGAAGCGGCCCGAATATGTGGCCATTGTCACCGGCATCTATTCCGCCGCCATCCGGGAGGACCGGGAGCCCACCGCCGGAGAGATGACCGCCCTGGCCGACGCCTTTTCCCGTCAGGGTTTCACCCAGGGCTACTACCACGGTAAGCCCGGCCCCGATATGTTCGGCGTCCGGGAGGACCGGAAGGAGCGGGAGAGCGACCGGGAAAAGAAGCTCTTTGACCAGGCCCGCCTTACCTATGAGGACGGGGAACACTCCCGCGTTCCGGTGACCTTCTTTGCCGAGGTGCGGGAGGGCCAGCCCGCCCGCGTGGCGGTGAAGGACGGGGACGGCCACATCGCCGCCGCCGAAGGTCCGGTGGCCGAAGCCGCCCGCACCCGGGCGCTGGACCACGCCGCCGTGGAAAAGCAGCTTTCCCGTACCGGCGGGACCCCCTTCCTCTGCAAGGAGGTCAAGACCAAGCTGGACGACGGCCTTTCCCTGTCCGCCGCCTCCCTCAACGCCCTGCGCCGTCAGGTGCTGGAGGAGCTGAGCGCCCAGCGCATCGTCCCGCCCCAGCGCCGCACTGGGGAATTCCGCACCGGCGTGCGCTATGAGCAGCGGCGGGAAGCGCCCCTCTTTACCTTCTCGGTGACCAGAGCCGACCAGGCCACCGACGCCCTCTTTTCCCTGAAACCGGCCATGGTCTATGTGCCCCTGGAGGAGCTGGCCGCCCATCCGGAGCTGGCGGCGCGCTGCCCGGCGGAGACTGTGCTGGCCGTCACCCTGCCCCGCATCGCCTGGGACAGGGAGAAGGACCAGATGATGGACCAGATGAAAAAGGTCTACGACCTGGGGGTGCGGGACGCCCTCATCGGCAATCTGGGTATGATCGCCCCCGCCCGGGAGCTGGGTTTTACCCTCCGGGGCGACTACGGTCTGGAGGTGTACAACAGCCAGACCTATAAAGAGCTGCGCCATCTGGGCTTTGCGTCGGTCACCGCCTCCTTTGAGCTGAAGTTCCCCCAGATCCGGGACCTCTCCAAGGCGCTGGACACCGAGCTTATCGTCTATGGCCGTCTGCCGCTGATGATCATGGAAAACTGCATTTTGCGCAACCGCACCGGCGGACGGTGTGAAAAGGCCTGCGAAGGGCCGGACAATCTCCTCACCGACCGGAAGGGGGAGAAGTTCCCCGTCATCCGGGCCTACGGCTGCCGCAACGAGCTGCTCAACTGCAAGACCCTGTATCTGGCCGACAAGATGGCCGACTATCAGCGGCTGGGGCTGTGGGCCGCCCGGCTCCACTTTACCACCGAGACCCCGGAAGACTGCTTCCAGGCGGCCCGGCGGTATCTGGGGCGCAACAACTGGAACCCGAAGGAATATACCCGCGGCCTGTACTATCGGGACGTGGAGTAAGGGAAGAGTGGAGAGTAAAGAGTGAAGAGTGAAGAGAACGGGAAGTCTGGGATGGAACTGAAAATCAAAGCCATTTCACCCAAGATCGGGACGGAGATTCCCTTTCCCTATTATGCCACCGAAGGGGCCGCGGCCATGGATCTGTGCGCCTGTGTGGACGAGGAAATTTTGCTGCCCGCCGGGGAGCGGACGGTGGTCCCCACCGGGATCGCCATTGCCCTGCCCTCCGCCGGTTATGTGGCGCTGGTCTTTGCCCGGTCGGGACTGGGCATCCGCCACGGTATTGCACTCTCCAACGGCGTAGGCGTCATTGACAGCGACTATCGGGGAGAGATCCAGGTGGGACTCATCAACCAGTCCCACACCGATTACACCATCCGGCCCGGCGAGCGCATCGCCCAGCTGGCGGTGATGCCGGTGGCCCGTCCGGTGCTGGTCCCCGTGGAGGAGCTGGACGAGACCCGGCGTGGGACCGGCGGACTGGGGTCCACCGGCCGGTAAAGAGAGAATCCCATCGAAAAAAGGAGTTTTCAATTTTTATGGATATCATTTTGGCCTCTCAGTCGCCCCGGCGGCGGGAGCTGTTGGAGCGTATGGGGATGGAGCACTTCCGGGTGGTCACCCCTGACATTGACGAGCATATGGACCGGGATCTGTCCCCCGACGAGCTGGTCAAGCGCATTTCGGCGGAAAAGGCCCAGGCGGTGGCCCGTCAGGTGGCGGACCCCCATGCCGTCATCATTGCCGCCGATACGGTGGTGGCGCTGGACGGCGCGGCGCTGGGCAAGCCGTCCGATGAGAAGGACGCCTTTGCCATGCTGTCCGCTCTGTCGGGCAAAAAGCACCAGGTTTACACCGGCGTGTCGGTGATGAGCGCTCAGGGGCTGCAATCGGTGAGCGAGCGCACCGAGGTGGCCTTCCGCGCCCTGACCGAGGAGGAGATCCGCAGCTATATCGCCACCGGCGAGCCCATGGACAAGGCCGGCGCTTACGGCATCCAGGGATATGGCGCGCTGCTCATCGAGGGCATCTGGGGCGACTACTATAATGTAATGGGTCTGCCGGTGTGCCGGTTGGGCCGGATGCTGGCGCAGGTGGGCGTGGACTGCCTGAAGCTGGCCGCCGGCGGCTGACGCCGTGGACCGAGAGAAACGGGAGGCGGCGCAGTGAAAGATTTTATGCGCAACAACGGCATTTTGATTTTGATCATTGCCGTGCTGCTGGCACTGATTATTACGGTGCTCTCTGTTATCATGACCGGCTTTGCCGATCCGCTGACCAATCTGGTGGGGATCGTGTCCACCCCCTTCCGCAACGGCATCAACGCCGTGGTCAACTGGACGGAGGAGGTCTATTCCGACGCCTTTCAGCAGGACGCCCTCAAGGCCGACTATGAGCAGCTCAAGAAGGACTATGCCAAATTGCAGGAGGAACTGCGGGAAGCCCAGCAGGCCAAGGATGAAAACGAGCGCCTGCGCAATCTGCTGGGGCTGAAGGAGCGCCGCCGGGAGCTGAATTTTGAGGCGGCCACGGTGACGGCCTACGGCGCGGACAACTGGGATTCCGCCATCACCATCAGCAAGGGCACCGATGCGGGCGTGACCGCCGGCAACTGCGTGGTGGATGAATACGGCAATCTGGTGGGCGTGGTGGAGACGGTGGGGACCAACTGGTCCACCGTCATGACCATCGTGGACTCCGACATGGAGATGGGCGGACTCATTGCCCGCACCAACGACGCCGCCATTCTGGAGGGCGACTTTGACCTGATGGGTCAGGGCAAGCTGAAACTCTCCTATCTGCCCGAGACCAGCGAGCTGATGGCGGGCGATCAGGTCCTCACCTCCGGACTGAGCGGCATGTATCCCTCCGGACTGGTGGTGGGCAGCATCGAGGAGGTGCGCACCGACGCCTCCGGTATGAACCGCTACGCGGTCATCGTCCCCGAAACCGAGCTCAACAACCTGGAACAGGTCTTTGTAGTCACCAGTTTCGACGTTGTCGAGTGACGGCCGCGGTTGGGAAAAGGAGGGGTCATATCCTTGACCAGACATGATTTTATGATAAAATGGGGTGTCTACACCCTGGCGCTTCTGCCGGTATGGTTTTTGGAGGCCTTTGTACTGCCCCGCTACCCGCTCTTCGGCGTCTCCCCCATGCTGTTGCCGCTGGCGGTGGTGGTAGTGGGCGTGCTGGAGGGCGCGGCAGGCGGCGCCGGATTCGGCGTGGGAGTGGGCGCGTTGTGCAGCGCCGTCTATACCGGCAGCGATGGGCTTATTTTGCTGGGGCTGTGCCTCATCGGCCTGGGCTGCGGCGCGCTGAGCCAGTATGTGCTCCGCCGGGATCTGCTGGGCTGCTTTCTGTGCGCTTTGCTGGGGCTGTGCCTGCTGGACTTCTGCCGCATCGCCCTGCGGATGGCCGGCGGGGAGCGGGATTGGATGGCCATGTTCTCTCTGGCCGGACGGGAGATTCTGTGGTCTCTGGTGTTCGTGGCCCCGGTGTACGCCCTTTTTCACTGGGTCTTTCAGCGGGTGCCCAAGAAGACCCACTTCTGATTTTCTTTTGTTTTCCCGGAGAAAGGTTTATTACCATGATGGACGGAACTCGATTTACCCTTCGTCTGCGATTTGTGGCCGGTATCATGGCCGGCATACTGCTGCTTTTTTTCGGCGTGCTCTATAATCTCCAAATCGTGAATGTGGACGACTACCGCCGCCAGGCCACCGCCCGCATTGCCAATCAGGAGACGGTGGAGGCCGCCCGCGGCGAGCTCACCGACCGGTACGGCCGTGTTCTGGTGAGCAACAAAACCATCTATGAAGTCACGCTGGACCGCTCCACCCTGGGCGAAGAGGCCCAGCGCAACGCCACCCTTCTCAAGCTGCTGGAGATCTGCCGGGAGGAAGGGGTGGTCTGGACCGACACCCTGCCCATTTCGGATACGGCGCCCTTTGTCTACACCATGGACCAGACCGACAGCAACACCAGAAAGTCTTTTTCCAAGCTGATGGAGACCATGGGCACCAGCTGGAAGACCGCCGCCGCCGACGGCCTGGAGCTGGCCGCCGCCATGGACAGCGACGGCGCCGCCGCTGTCACCCAGACAGAAGGGGGCAGCCTGTCCGAAGCGGTCGCCAGAGCGGCCCAGCATCAGTGGAGCCAGGCCCAGTCCGACGGGCTCCGGCGGGAGACTCCGGGACAGGCCCCTGAGCAGGAGACGGCGGTTTCCGGCGTGTCCGCCCAGCCCCTCATCAGCAAAATGCGGGAGTATTTTGAAGTGGACCCCGCTGTCTCCGATGAGGAGGGCAGAGCGCTGGTGGGCGTTTTGTACGAGATGCTGCTGCGCACCAAAGATGTCAGCACGTCGGAATACGTCTTTGCCAGCGATGTGGATATCTCCTTCATCACCAAGGTCAAAGAGGCGGGACTGGCCGGCGTCAAGATCGACACCACCACCGCCCGCACCTACAACACCAACTATGCCGCCCACCTGCTGGGCCGTGTGGGTTCCATTTATTATGACGAGTGGTATGCGGATGATTCGTACTACCGCAACAATGGCTATAATATGAATGACACCGTGGGCAAGGAAGGCGTGGAAAAGGCCTTTGAGTCCTATCTGCGGGGCGAGGCCGGGGTGCGCACCACCGAGACCAACGCCAACGGCAAGGTGGTCAGCGAGACCTGGGTGCCAGACGAAAACGGCGAGTTGCAGGTGCCGCAGCCGGGCAACAATGTCATGCTCACCATCGACGAGCGGCTCCAGGAGGCGGTGGAGACTTCCCTGTCCCAGCGGGTGCCCGGTATGACCGATCAGGTCAAGGGCGCGTCCGCGGTGGTGCTGGACATGAGCGGCGGCGTGCTGGCCATGGCCTCCTACCCCACCTTCGACCTGTCCATCTATTCCGACTCCGCCGCCTACAATCAGGTGTCCCAGGACCCGCTGGCCCCCCTCTATAACCGGGCCATTCAGGGCCTCTACTCCCCCGGCTCCACCTTTAAGATGATCACCGGCGTGGCCGCCCTTCAGGAGGGCTACACCACCCCCGGCGAGGAGATCCTGGACACCGGACGCTTTCAGTATCCGGCGGGGGAGAAATATCCCTACGGCGACTACCATCCCGCCTGCTGGTATTACCTCCAGTACGGCGGAAAGCACGGCTGGGAGAACATGGGCGATGCCATCCGGGACTCGTGCAACATCTTCTTCTTCACCCTGGCCGACCGGATGGGCATTGACATCATTGATGAATACGCCTCCATGTTTGGCCTGGGACAGAAGACCGGCATTGAGATCACCGGCGAAAAGACCGGCCGGGTAGCCGGACCGGCGGCCAGCGAGGCCCTGGGTCAGGAGTGGTACGACGGTCTGCTGCTCTCGGCGGCCATCGGTCAGGGCACCACCGAATGTACCCCCATTCAGCTGGCCAACTATATTGTGACGCTGGTCAACGGCGGCAACCGGTATCCGGTCCATCTGCTCAAAACCGTCAAAACCAGCGATTATTCCCAGGTGGTGGAGGAATACTCCGCCGAACCCCTGGATTCCATCAACATCAGCGAGGAGAACCTGGAGACCGTCAAGGAAGGCATTGGCCTCATGGCCTCCGAGGGCAGCGTGGCCAAGTACTTCAAGGACCTGCCCGTCAAGGTGGGCGCCAAGACCGGTACCGCCCAGGTGGGTTCCGCCACCGCGGAATCCAACGCCGTGTTTGTCTGTTTTGCTCCTTATGATGACCCCGAGATCGCCATCTCCATCGTGGTGGAACGAGGCGGCTCCGGTACCGAGCTGGGCGCCATTGCCGCCGATATCGTCAGCGCCTATTTTGGCAGCGAAAACACCAACGAGACCGTGACTACAGAAAATACCCTGCTGCGATAATGTCATATTCCGTGTGCAGCAAAGATTGGAAGGATAGCTCATGCACGACCCGCAGATCTTCGACCCGCGCAGCCTTGAATATAAAACCCCCTACGGCGCCGTTCCCTCCGGTACGGCAGTCACCTTTACCCTCCGTCCCGCCCGCAGCTGGGGCTTCTCTCACCTGACCATGATGGCCCGTTTTGAGAGCAGCGACAACCGCACGGTGGAGATTCCTCTGGCCTGGAATGGCCTGGATGGGGACCGGGACCGGTACGTCTGTACACTGGAGGTGGGCGACTATGTGGGCCTTGTGTGGTATTCCTTCTGCATGACCACGCTCAACGGCCGGAGAGCCGATCTGGGCGAGTATCAGCTCACCGTCTATGACAACAGCGAACAGGTTCCCGGCTGGTTTGGCGAGGGCGTGACCTATCAGATCTTTCCCGACCGGTTCCGCCGCCGCGCCATCCCTTCTCCTGAGGGCATGATCGGCGGACGGACGGTCCACACCGGCTGGCGGGAGGAGCCGGTCTACCGCCCCGATGAAAACGGCGAGATCCGCAACCGGGATTTCTTCGGCGGTTCTCTGGCCGGCGTGCGGGAGAAGCTGCCCTATCTGCGGGAGCTGGGGGTGGATACCATCTACTTCTGCCCCATCTTTGAAGCGCCGGAAAACCACCGCTACGGCACCGGCGACTATGAGAAGATCGACCCCATGCTGGGCGACGAGGAGGAGTTTCGGGCCATGTGCAGCGAGGCCCACGCCCTGGGGATGCGGGTGATGCTGGACGGCGTGTTCAACCACACCGGTTTTGTCAGCCGCTATTTCAACGGCGACGGCGCATACCATACCGGCGTGCCCGGCGCGGCCCAGTCCCATGAAAGCCCCTACTATTCCTGGTATAACTTCATCCGGTGGCCCGATCAGTACGACTCCTGGTGGGGCATCTACTCCCTTCCCGCCGTCAATGAGAGCGAACCGTCTTACATGGATTACATCATCCGGGGAGAAAACAGCATCGTCCGCCGCTGGCTGCGCTGCGGCGCCGACGGCTGGCGGCTGGATGTGGCCGACGAGCTGCCCGACGCCTTTGTCCACGCCCTCCATCAGGCCGTGCGGGAGACCAAGCCCGACGGCGTGGTCATCGGCGAGGTGTGGGAGGACGGCTCCAACAAGATCGCCTACGGCGTGCGCCGCAAGCATATTTTGGGCGGCCACTGCGACGGCCTGATGAATTACCCCTTCCGCAACGCTACCCTGTCCTATCTGCTGGGCGGGGACGCCAAGGATTTTATGGAGACCATGGAGGGGTTAAGAGCCAATTACCCGCCCTTCGCCTACCATTCCGCCATGAATGCCCTGGGCACCCATGATACCCCCCGCATTCTGACGCTTCTGGGCACCGGTTCCGCCTGCGGGGAGCAGAGCCGGGACTGGCGGGCAGCCTACCGCCTGAGCCCCGAGGAGATGGCGCGGGGTCTGGCCCGGCTGCGTCTGGGCACCCTCATCCTCTATACCTTCCCCGGTTCCCCCACCGTCTACTACGGCGACGAGGCGGGCATGGAGGGGTTTGAAGACCCCTTCAACCGCCGGACCTATCCCTGGGGAGAGGAAAATCAGGAATTGCTGGCCTGGTACCGGATGCTGGGCGGTTTCCGCCACCGGCTGGCCGCCCTGCGCCGGGGTGAGATCGATTATCTGACCGCCCGGGGCCGTCTGCTGGTCTTCCGGCGTATCCTGGGAGACGAACAGGCGGTCACCGCCATCAACGCCGGTCCGCAGGAGCGGCGGGTGTGTCTGCCCTGGGCGGCGCAGGATCTGATTACCGGCGAAGTGTTCCGTTGCTATGCCACCGGCGAGAGTCACGTCACGATGCCCCCCATGACCGGCCGTCTGCTGGTGCCCTGGACGCCGGAGGAAGAACAGCCTGAGTAAAGGAGCGCGGCCGCTTTCTGCCGGCAGGCTTTTTCCCATCGCGGCGCTGGCGGGAAAAGAAAAGACGGAAAAAACGGGAGACCCATTCCACAACAGGGAATGCAGGTCTCCCGTTTTTTCATGCCTTACGGTTGATACAGGTGCCGATGCCCAGGCCAACCACCGCGCCCCAGGTCATACCGGTGCCCAGATCATCAAAAAACACCTTGCCGATGAGAGAGCCCAGACAAAGTCCGATGGCCAGCCCCATGGACCAGTAAGTGCCCACCACTTTTTTCTCTTTGGGGGCGTTGGGGTCCCGCTGGGCCTCGTTGTGTGCGTCGGCCAGCTCCTGGATCTCCTCCTCGCTCAGATCGGCGGTGAGGGCTTCCACCTCCTCGTCGGTAAGGGGGCGGTGCTCTTCGGGCTCTTCCGGCGTGACCGGCGTTTCTTTGTTCTCCATGTGCGTACCTCCACTGTGGTTATGTCATTGCGTTTTAACCATAACATGACGGCGGGGTGTTGTCAACTTTACGTCTCCTCTTGTAACGGCGGGAAATAATTGATATAATAAACGTTAATTCAGTTCTTTACAGGGGGTGATACAGGTGAAATATCAGCAGTGGCATTGTCCCTGCGGCGATGCGGCGGCGCGGCACGCGCTGGAACAGGCTGGGATCCCCGCGCTGGCGGCCCTGGTACTGTCCGTGCGGGGCGTAACCACGCCGCAAGAAGCCCGCTCCTTTCTGGCCGACGGCCCGGAGCTGCTCTGTGAGCCCCTGGAGATGGCCGACATGGACAAAGCGGTCTCCCGCATCCACCGGGCGCTGGCCGGGGGGGAGACCATCGCCGTCTATGGCGATTACGATGTGGACGGCATCACCGCCACCTGCCTCCTCACCCATTATCTTATGAACGCGGGCGGTCAGGTCATCCCCTACATTCCCGACCGGCTGGAAGAGGGCTACGGGCTCAACCGGGAGGCGGTGGAAGCCCTCCATGCCCAGGGCGTGGGGCTCATCGTCACGGTGGACTGCGGCATCACCGCCGTAGCCGAGGCGGAGCTGGCCGCATCGCTGGGGGTGGACCTGGTCATCACCGACCACCACGAGTGCAAGGAAGTCCTGCCTGCGGCGCTGGCGGTGGTGGACCCCCGGCGGAGCGACTGCCCTTACCCCTTCAAGCATCTGGCGGGGGTGGGCGTGGCGCTGAAGCTGGTGCTGGCCCTGGGCGGGCCGGACCGGCGGGAGGAACTGCTGGCCCGTTACTGCGACCTGGCCGCCATCGGCACGGTGGCCGACGTGATGCGCCTCACCGGCGAGAACCGGGCCATTGTGAAAATGGGTCTGGCCGCGTTGCACCACACCAGACGTCCCGGTTTGGCGGCGCTGCTGCGGGAGGCGGGACTGGGGGATCGTCCCCTCACCTCCACCTCCATCGGCTACACCCTGGCGCCCCGCATCAATGCCGCCGGACGGATGGGCTGCGCCCAGATCGCGGCGGAACTGCTCCTCACCGGAGACAGCGCCCGGGGAGAGGAACTGGCCAAGCTCCTCTGCGAGCGCAACCGGGAGCGGCAGGCCATCGAGGCCGAGATCTTCGCCCAGAGCGTCGCCATTGCCGAGGCTGCCCCGCCGGAAGAGCGCCGGGCGCTGGTGCTGGCCGGGCCGGGCTGGCATCAGGGCGTGGTGGGCATCGTGGCTTCCCGCATGGCGGAAAAGTACGCCTGTCCCACCTTCATGATCTGCCTGCAGGACGGTCACGGAAAAGGCTCCTGCCGGTCTTTTGGGGGATTCAATCTCTTTACCGCCCTGGAGGCCTGTCAGGACTTGCTGGAGGGCTTCGGCGGACACGCTCTGGCCGCCGGCTTTACCATCGCGGAGGAGAACATCCCCGCCTTCCGGGCGCGGCTCAACCAGCTGGTCACCGCCGAGACCGGCGGCGAGGACATGGTGGCCACGCTGGAGGTGGACGCCGAGATCACCGAGAGCGAGCTTCTCACCCTGGACCAGGTGGAAGCGCTGGATTTGCTGGAGCCCTACGGCGCGGGCAATCCCCGGCCGGTGTTCAGCCTCACCGGCTGCACGGTGGTGACCCTGGCCGAGGTGGGCGGCGGACGCCATCTGAAGCTGCGGCTCAACTGCGGGGGAAGGAATTTTGACGCCATCTTCTTTGGCGTTACCGCCGTTGAGTGCGGCGTGAACCCCGGAGACCGGGTGGAAGTGGCCTTCTCTCCCCATATCAATGAGTACCGGGGGTGGCGGTCGGTGCAGCTCCAGATCACCGACCTGCGCCCTGCCCTTACCCGCTGCCAGCGGGAACGGGCCGTTTACGATAAATTCCAGCGGGGCGAAGCGCTGACCCCCCGGGAGGCCTCTCTGCTCCTGCCCAGCCGGGAGGAATTTGTGGTGCTGTGGCGCTATCTCAAAGCCAGGTCCGGAGTGGGTTTGGTGGAAGAAAGCCCCCGCCGGATGACCCGCAATCTCTCCCGGGACTGCGGCCACCACGCACCCTTTCAGCGGACCATGATCTGCCTGAAAGTATTTGACGAACGGGGCCTCATCCATCTGGAATGCCGGCCCGACGCCCTGCGCATTTCCTTCAATCAGGTGGAGGGCAAGGTGGATCTCAATGAAAGCTATATTCTCCGCCGCCTCCGGCAGATGATGGACTCCTGAGCCGGACGGCTGGCGTATCAATTAGGAAAGAGCGGTGATGTCATGGACCCGATTTTGGAACGCTATCAGGCATTGGAAGACAAGGTGAAGGCTTATAATCCCACGGTGGATACCAAGCGGCTCTACGACGCCTTCGCCTACGCGGACAACGCCCATTCCGGGCAGCTGCGCAAGGACGGCTCCCCCTATATCACCCACCCGCTGGCGGTGGCGGAGATCGCCGCCGAGCTGGAGCTGGATACCGAGTCGATCATTGCCGCCCTCCTGCACGACACCATCGAAGACACCGAAACCACCTACGACGACATTGCCAAGCTCTTTGGCAAGAGCGTGGCCGATCTGGTGGACGGCGTCACCAAGCTGACCCGGGTGCAGTACGTCTCCAAGGAAGAAGAGCAGATGGAGAACCTGCGCAAGATGCTCATGGCCATGGCCAAAGATATCCGGGTCATTCTGGTCAAGATCTGCGACCGGCTGCACAATATGCGCACCATGAACTACCAGACCCCCAAGAAGCAGCGGGAGAAGGCCCGGGAGACCATGGAGATCTACGCGCCCCTGGCCCACCGCCTCGGTATGCAGCGGGTCAAGTGGGAGCTGGAGGACACATCCCTCAAGTATCTGGACCCGGTGGGCTATAAGGAGATCTCCGACGAGCTGGAGGCCCGTACCGCCGCCCACGAGGAGTTCATGGCCTCCATCCGCAAGCGCATCGAAGACCGTCTGGCGGAGGAAAACACCCATGCCACCGTCTACGGCCGGGTAAAGCACGTCTACTCCATTTACCGGAAAATGTACGCCCAGAACAAGACCCTGGATGAGATTTTCGACCTCTACGCCTTCCGGGTCATTGTGGACGACATCTCAGACTGTTATAACGTCCTGGGCGTGATCCACGACCTCTTCAAGCCGGTGTTGGGCCGGTTCAAGGATTATATCGGCACCCCCAAGCCCAACGGCTATCAGTCCCTCCACACCACCGTCATCGGCCGGGAGGGCATCCCCTTTGAGGTGCAGATCCGCACCTGGGATATGCACCATACCGCCGAATACGGCATCGCCGCCCACTGGAAGTACAAGCAGGGCATGGCCAACGAGAAGCTGGGCACCGAAGAGGCCTTCGAGTGGGTGCGCAAGCTGCTGGAAGCCCAGCAGGACACCGACGCCGAGGAATTCCTCCGCTCCATGCGGGTGGACCTCTTTGCCGACGAGGTCTTCGTCTTTACCCCCCGGGGCGACATCATCAACCTGCCCGCAGGGGCCACCCCCATCGACTTTGCCTATTCCATCCACTCCGCCGTGGGCAACCACATGATGGGCGCCAAGGTCAACGGCCGCATGGTCCCCTTTGACACCCAGCTCACCAACGGCGATATTGTGGAGGTCATCACCTCCAAGTCGGCCCACGGCCCCAGCCGGGACTGGATGAAGCTGTGTAAATCCAACGAGGCCCGCAACAAGATCCGCCAGTGGTTCAAGAAGGAACGCCGGGAGGAGAATATCGCCACCGGCCGGGCGTCCTTTGAGTCGGAACTCAAGCATGTGGGCCTCTCCATTGCCACCATCACCAGCGAAGAGATGCTGCCTCTGGTGCTCAAAAAGGTGCGTTTCGGCACCCTGGATGAGCTGTACGCCGCCATTGGCTACGGCGGCATGTCCGCCCAGAAGGCGGTGGTGCGCATTCAGGACGAGCTGCGGCGCGTGGAGCGGGATCGGGAAATCAAGCTCAAAACCGCCAGCGCCATGCCCACCGCCACCGAGTCCATCATCCCCGCCCAGTCCCGCAACGAGCCCCCCGTGAAGGCCCCCGTGCCCAGACACTCCGATTCGGGCATTGTGGTGGAAGGGGTGGACAACTGCCTTGTGAAATTCGCCAAGTGCTGTACGCCGGTGCCCGGCGATCCGGTGGTGGGCTTCATCACTCGGGGCTTTGGCGTGTCGGTCCACCGGGCCGACTGCCCCAACGCCGACCCCGCCCGGCGCAAGCCCGAGGAGGAGGGCCGGTGGATCAAGGTCTCCTGGCTGGAGGGCGAGCAGGGCACCTATGCCACCTCCCTCACCATCTCGGCCAAGGACCGGGACTGCCTGACTCTGGATGTGGCCACCATCCTCTCGGCCAATAAGGTCAAGGTCACCAATCTCCAGGCCAAGTCCCTCCCCGACGGCTTTGCCGCCGTGTCCATCGTGCTGGAGGTCAAAGACCAGAGCCAGCTGGCCACCGTTATTAACAAGCTCAGTCAGATTCAGGGGGTCTATCAGGTCAAGCGGACCGCCGGCTGAGTGTAAACAAGTCCGCCGCTTTGGCGGAGCAATGAAGGAAGCGAGTATATGGAAAACCGTTTTGTGCCCCTGCTGCTGGGCGCCGATATCAATGTTTACAGCATGGCCCGGGCCTTTCATGAAGCTTACGGCGTGAAGACCGTGGCCTATGGCATGTATCCCTCCGGCCCCTGTCAGGGCAGCGACATCATCGACTATCGGGTCTGCCCCAACAACGATGCCCCCGACGTGGTGCTGTCCAACGTGAAGAAGGTAGCCCGGGAGTTTGCAGACCGCAAGGTGATCGTGCTGGGCTGCGGCGACAACTACCTCACCTCCATTGCCTGCAATCTGCCCGCCTTTCCTGAAAACGTCATTGCCCCCTATGTCTCTCTGGAGCAGATGGAGGGGCTGATCCACAAGGAGCGGTTTTACGCCCTGTGCGACCAGTACGGCATCGACCATCCGGCCACCTACGTCTACCACAAGGGGGAAGGCCATGCCTTCAAGCTGCCCTTTACCGGGCCCTATGTGGTCAAGCCGGCGGAGAGCGCCACCTACTGGGATCATCCCTTCCCCACCCAGAAAAAGGCCTACGTCCTCAACACCCGGGAGGAAGTGGACGCCGTCATTGATGAGATCTACGCCAACGGCTATGAAGACTCCCTCATCATTCAGGACTTTATTCCCGGTGACGACAGCTTCATGCGGGTGGTGACCAACTATTCCGACCAGAACGGCAAGGTGCGCCTCATGTGCCTGGGCCATGTGCTGCTGGAGGAACACACCCGCCACGGCATCGGCAACCACGCCGTCATCATCACCGAGCATGAGCCGGAGCTGTGCGAGAAGCTGCGGATCTTTTTGGAGGATATTCAATTTACCGGCTTCTCCAATTTTGATGTGAAGTACGACCAGCGGGACGGGAAGTACAAGGTCTTCGAGATCAACTGCCGTCAGGGCCGCAGCAACTACTATGTGACCGGCGCGGGCCACAATCTGGCCAGGTACCTGGTAGAGGACCGCATCGAAGGGAAGCCCGGCACGCTGACGGTGACCAAGAACCGCCACCTCTGGCGGGTGGTGCCCAAGGGAGTGGCCTTCCGCTACATCCCCGAGCAGTATCACGACGAAATGCGGGCTTTGATGAAGGCCGGCGCGGCGGTCAATCCCCTCTACTACAAGGCCGACCGCAACCTGGTCCACAAGCTGCGCATCCTCAAGGACCAGTGGCGCTACTACCAGCGCTACGCCAGCTCCACCCCCAAGCCCTGCTGAAAGAGTGAAGAGTGGGGGGTGAAGCGTGAAGATATTTGGGCAGTTTCCCCATCTTTTCTCTTCGCCTTGACAGATGGAAAGAAACGTGATAAAATCACAGGCAAATTTGATGGATAGAGGCGCGGAAACGCAAGAGTAACCGGCGATCATGGGCCAGAGCAGCCCGCCGGGGAAAGGGCTTTCCGCCGAAGGGCCGGCGTCCTGCCTGGGAGCCGGTGACCTGGGCCGTGGGAGAAGATCTCACGGACTGCCACACTTTTCCCCGTGTGGAGCGCTATCGCCGACCAAAACCTCAAAAATTCGGCTTTGAGCTGAATTTGCATGCAGTCGTCGCCATGGCGTTCCATTCAACGGGACGCCATGGTTTTCTTTTTGGCTTTTTGCCAGTTGAGGAAATAGAATGAATGTTTGAGGAGGAACCTTTCCATGAAGAAGCTGCTTTCCCTTGCCCTGGCCGCCGCCCTGGGTCTGACCCTGGCCGCCTGCTCCAGCGGTACCGCCACCGTGCCCAACACTTCCACCGCCCCCACTGAGAACTCCACCGCCCCCGCCGGCGACACCGCCACCGGTTCCGGCGTGGAGGACGGCGTCCTCACCGTGGGCATGGAGTGCGCCTACGCCCCCTATAACTGGACCCAGATGGACGACTCCAACGGCGCCGTGCCCATCAAGAACGTCCCCGGCGCTTACGCCAACGGCTACGACGTGATGATCGCCCAGAAGATCTGCGAAGAGAACGGCTGGGAGCTGGAAGTGGTGTCCACCGCCTGGGACTCCCTGACCCCCTCCCTCCAGAGCGGCACTATTGACGTGGCCATCGCCGGCCAGTCCATGACCGCCGACCGTATGGCCGAGGTGGACATGGCCGGTCCTTACTACTACGCTCAGATCGTCTGCCTCACCACCAAGGACAGCGCCTATGCCGCTGCTACCAGCATCGCCGACCTGGCCGGCGGCAAGTGCACCGCCCAGACCGGTACCATCTGGTATGATACCTGCCTGCCCCAGATCCCCGACGCCCAGATCCTCACCGCCGCTGAGACCGCGCCCGCCATGGTGATGCAGCTCCAGACCGGCTCTGTGGACTTCGTCTGCACCGACCTGCCCACCGCCACCGCCGCCGCCTCCAAGGACGACAGCCTGGTGGTCCTCAACTTCTCCGGCACCGACGGCGACTTCCAGTTTGCCACCGAGGAGGAGCGGGCTGAGAACGTCAACATCGGCATGTCCGTGGTCAAGGGCAACACCGAGCTGCGGGACGCCATGAACAACGTCCTCTCCGCCATGACCGAGGATGACTTCAACGCCATGATGGACCAGGCCATCGCCGTGCAGCCCGAGGTTTAAGTATGGACCGACTGCTTGCTTTGGGCCAGGATATGGCCCTCCTGTGGGGAAAGTATTGGCCCTCTTACCTGGGCGGCATGGGCAGCACCATCCTGCTGGCGGTGATCGCCACCGTCATCGGCTGCGTCATCGGCCTTGCCTGCGGTATTCTCAATACCATCCCCTATACCAGCTATGACCCCGCCCCCAAGCGCGTCCTGCTCAAGGTGGTGCGCGCCCTGGTGCGGATCTATGTGGAAGTCTTCCGCGGCACCCCCATGGTGCTCCAGGCCGTCTTCATCTACTACGGCCTGCCCTACTTCTCCAACAACACCATGCGCTTTGACAACATCTGGGTGGCCGCCATCCTGATCGTCTCCATCAATACCGGCGCTTATATGGCCGAGAGTGTCCGCGGCGGCATCGTCTCCATCGACCCCGGCCAGACCGAGGGCGCCAAGGCCATCGGCATGAACCACTTCCAGACCATGACCAGCGTCATCCTGCCCCAGGCCTTCCGCAACATCCTGCCCCAGATCGGCAACAACTTCATCATCAACATCAAGGATACTTCGGTGATGTTCATCATCAGCTTCACCGAGTTCTTCGCCTTCCACCGCTACATCACCGGCGTGAACAACATGTACTTCCCCTCCGCCGCCATCGAGATGATCGGCTACCTCATCATGACCCTGGCCGCCTCCTTCCTGCTGCGGCTGCTGGAGAAGGTCATGGACGGCGCGGATAACTACGAGCTGGTGCAGAACGACCAGCTCACCATGGCCGCCGGCACGTACAGCCATCCCAACCGGGGCACGCCCTTTGACGAGCGGAGCAAAGAGGAGCGGGAACGTACCCAGCAGGAACTGAAATACGGACGGAACAGGGGGGACCGCTGAAATGAACGATACGATTCTGGAAATCAAGCACCTCTCCAAGTCCTTCGGCAGCCATGAGGTGCTGCGCGACATCGACTTTGCCGTCCGGCCCGGCGACGTGACTTCCATCATCGGCGCGTCCGGTTCCGGCAAGTCCACCCTGCTGCGGTGCATCAACCTTCTGGAGACGCCCTCCAGCGGCGAGATCCTCTTCCACGGGGACAGCATCACCGCCGGCAAGCTCAACGCCAACACCTACCGCTCCAAGGTGGGCATGGTGTTCCAGTCCTTCAACCTCTTCAACAACATGACCGTGCTGCAAAACTGCATGGTGGGCCAGACCAAGGTGCTCAAAAAGAGCAAGGAAGAGGCCAGAGAGAACGCCATGAAGTACCTCAAGCAGGTGGGCATGGACCCCTATATCAACGCCAAGCCCCGGCAGATCTCCGGCGGTCAGAAGCAGCGGGTGGCCATCGCCCGGGCCCTGGCCATGGAGCCGGAAGTGCTCCTCTTTGACGAGCCTACCTCCGCCCTGGACCCGGAGATGGTGGGCGAGGTGCTCTCCGTCATGCAGGATCTGGCCCAGAACGGCATGACCATGCTGGTGGTCACCCACGAGATGGCCTTCGCCCGGGACGTGAGCAACCATGTGGTTTTCATGGCCGACGGCGTCATCTGTGAGGAAGGGGAACCCAAGGCCCTCTTTGCCGATCCCAAGAACCAGCGCACCCGGGAATTTTTGTCCCGCTTCCGCAACCAGTAATCCACATACCCAGGGGGTCTCAGGTCACCGCGATCTGAGGCCCCTTTTTTATGTTCAATCCCTCCGAAATGTGATATCATAGCGGAGATAGGAGAGAATGAGATAAGAGATAAAAGACAGTTAGGACGGTGTATGATATGGAAGCACACAGCCGCTCTCTGGGCGACTATTATCAGCTGCTGCTGAAACATAATTTGCTGGCCGATCTGCGGCCTCTCCCCGCCGACTTTGCCCGGCCGGTGGCGTTGGTGTCCTGCGATTCCCAGGTGGTGGTGCCCGGCACCCTCTTTTTGTGCAAGGGCGCGGCCTTCAAGCCCGCCTATTTGGCCGACGCCGTGAAACGGGGCGCCTTTGCCTATGTAAGCGAGAAGGTCTATCCGGAAGGGGGAAGCGCCCCCTGCATTCAGGTGACCGATATCCGCAAGGCCATGGGCCTGCTGGCCGATCTGGCTTACGGCCATCCCTCCGGCAAGCTGAAGATCACCGGCATCACCGGCACCAAGGGCAAGACCACCGCCGCCTACTATATCCGGGGCATTCTGGACCGCTGGCGGCAGGAAGCGGGCGCGCGCGCCACCGCGCTTCTCTCCACCATCGTCACCGACGACGGACTGGAGCGCCGCCCCGCCAAGCTGACCACCCCCGAGCCGCTGGACCTCCAGCGCCACCTTTCCAACGCGGTGGAGGCCGGATGTGGATATGTGACCATGGAGATCTCCAGCCAGGCGCTGAAATACGGCCGGGTGATCGGGGTGGATCTGGCCTGCGCCGTCTTTCTCAACATCGGGGAAGACCACATCTCCCCGGTGGAGCACCCGGATTTTGAGGACTATTTCACCTCCAAACTGCGGATTTTCTCCCAGGCAAACACGGCCATTGTGAATCTGGACTGCGACCACGCCGGGCGGGTACTGGAGGCGGCCTCCCGCTGTCCCCAGGTGCTGACCTTCTCCCAGAAGGACGAACATGCACACATTTACGCCTGGGATGTGGAAAAAGTGGGGCAGCACATCCGCTTTCAGGTAAAAACACCCCGTTATACCGGCGTGATGGAGCTGGGGATGCCGGGCCTTTTCAACGTGGAGAACGCCCTGGCGGCCATTGCGGTGGCCGAGGCCTACGGCATTCCGGAGGAAGCGGTGCGGGCTGCCCTGCTGGAGGCGGCGGTGCCCGGACGGATGGAGCACTATGAGAGCGCCGACGGGCAGGTTTCGGTCATCGTGGACTACGCCCACAACGGCATGAGTCTGGAAGCGCTCCTCCGCTCCGCCCGGGCGGAATATCCGGGCCGGGAGCTGACGGTGCTCTTTGGCTGCACCGGCGGAAAGGGAATCGACCGCCGGGAGGGCATGGGCAATGCCGCCGGACAGTATGCCGACCGGATTCTCCTCACCGAGGACGACCCGGGACCGGAGGAAGTGGCGGATATCTGCGCCGACATCCAGCGTTTTCTGGACCCCTACGGCAAGACCGGCCAGGTGATCGAAGACCGGGAGGAAGCCATTGACCGGGCCATTCTGGATTGTCAGACCCCGGCGGTGGTGGTGCTGGCCGGCAAGGGCTGCGAGACCGCCCAGAAGCGTAAGCACGGACCGGAGCCCTCCATTCCCGACGGTCTGCTGGCCCGGCAGGCCCTCCGGCGCAGAGACGGACAATGAAGCTGGACGAGATGTTTGCATCCATAGGGGCGGCAGGCTGGGGGGCGGTTTCCTATGAGAAACTGCTGCCCCATATGGACCAGGCCGCCCGGGAAAAGGCGGAACAGCTCTGTCCCCATGCGGCCACGGTATTGGTGGCGGCCTTTCCCTACTATGCCGGTCCCCGGCCGGGAAACCTCTCTCTCTATGCACGGGGTATGGACTACCATCTGGTGCTTCTCCACCGGCTGGAAAAGGCCGTTGATCTGCTGCGGGAGGAGATGCCCCACGCCGTCTTTGTGCCCGGGGCGGATAACTCTCCCCTGCCCGAGCGGGAAGCGGCCTGGCAGGCCGGACTGGGCTTGAAAGGAGAAAACGGGCTGGTGATCCTGCCCCCCTACGGTTCGTGGATCTTTCTGGGCACCATCCTTACCGACCACGTCTTTCCGGTGGCGGCAAAGGCCCCTTCGCCCCCCTGCGCCCGGTGTGGGAAATGTATTGCCGCCTGTCCCGGCGGTGCCCTCTCGGCGGGCGGGTTCCGGCTGGACCGGTGTCTTTCCCACCTGACCCAGAAAAAAGGGGAACTGCCTCCCGCGGAAAAAGCGCTGGTGACGGCCCATCCTCTCATCTGGGGCTGTGACCGGTGTCAGACCGTCTGCCCCTACAACGCCGGCGCGGCCCATTCTCCCCTGCCCGAGTTCCGGGAAGGGCTGGTGGATACCCTTACCGCCGCCGATCTGGAGGGACTGACCAACCGCCAGTTCCGGGAAACGTACGGCCAGTGGGCCTTTGCCTGGAGAGGCCCCGCCCCCCTCCGGCGGAACCTGGAGTGGAAGGTCGATAAATCAGAAAAAAGGGATTGACAACGTTTTTCGAAAACTTTATACTTATACCCGTCATGTGATATGCGTCTTGTACAGAGTATCCATGCAAATATTTCTTCGACCACCTGGTGTTTGCCAGGTTAAGGCCATACGGACAGCCGGGTCAACTGCCGATGGCAACTGAGATGTTGCCGTTATTGATTGAGTTAAAAGCTCAATTTTATGAGTTGGTTCTCTCAAGCACTGAACCGTGCAAAACAACTTGTAAAACGGTCAATAAAGAGTAGTAAAAGTAAGTATTTGCTATATAGACTCTGTATAAAGCGGGATGCGGTTCCATGGGTGCGCCCCGGGCGGGTTTGTCCGGCGGACGGGAGTCTTCCGGCGCGCACGGAATGCACAACGATATTGACGGTTTTACAGGTAATGCGTATTGGGTACGCATTACCTGTTTTTTTGTCAAAAAA